>CAZKEO010000111.1:0-6435 GCA_964551785.1 uncultured Eubacteriales bacterium
AACTGGCCAAATTAGTTAATGTTATTAAAATTGGCAATATGACCTGTATTGAGTCAATTAGCCGTGATTTAGCTCTTATCAAAGTAAAAGCCTCTCCTGAGCGACGCTCTGATATTGTTGATATCGTAGACATTTTCCGGGCGAAAATTCTCGATGTTAATCCACAGACCATGGTAATTGAATTAACCGGTGAGGAAGACAAAATTGATGCCTTGTGTGAAGTCTTGAAAGACCACGGAATTGTTGAAATTGTCCGTTCTGGCAAAATAGCTCTTTCCAGGGGACCAGAGGCAGCAATCAATAGTTAGCACTAACCCCAGCCCTAGGCCTTCATGCTAAATTAGAGACTAGACACCTTTTGCAGGTTGCCTAGTCTTTTTTACTTAGAAACAGTTTCCTTAGTAAATCATTTCTCCCGCTAAAAATGCTCTAGTCTTCTCCTGCTCTGGTTTAGTAAAAAGCTCTGCGGTAGGACGGTGCTCAATAATTTTGCCTTCATCCAGAAAAATTGTGTGATGCGCTAGACGCTTCGCTTGATAAAAATTATGGGTGACTACTATGATAGTGTTATTAAGCTCCTGGTGGATTTTCTTAATAAGCTCCTCCAGAATTCGAACATTAGCGGGATCAAGGCTGGCCGTCGGTTCATCAAGTAACAGGACTTTTGGTCCTAATACTAACGCTCTAGCAAGGGCAACTCTTTGGGCTTCTCCACCTGACAAGGTATCTGCCGGTTGCTTTGCTAACCTTTCAATACCTAATAAAGATAAAGCATGATACACTTTTTCTGTAATAAGCTTTGTGTTGATACCCCGCAATTTTAAGCCCAGTTCCACATTATGTTGAACAGTACCGGAAAAGAGCGTGGGTTTTTGTAAGACCATGGTCATAGAACGTTGGTATTCACGTTCTCTCCGATTGTCAAAAAGTGCTTCGCCAAAGTATTCGACCTGACCCATGGTAGGCTTTTGAAGCATGTTCAGTGTCCTTAAAAAAGTACTCTTACCCGCACCACTGGGACCAATTAAAGCTGTTATTGCTCCAGCTGGTAGGGTTAGTTCGGAAATAGCCAATACTTGCTTTGAGCCAAAGCGTACTATGAGATCTTTTATGTAAAAAGCTTTGATCATATGCTATTATCACCTCTCCCAGCCAGCTGAGTTAATCCCCCATACAATATTCCGTTAATGACAAAGGAAATGGTTAGTAAAACTAGTCCTAAACCTAGTGCTAAGCTAAAGTCTCCTTTTCTGGTTTCAAGGACAATTGCTGTAGTCATTACCCTGGTCTGATGTTGAATGTTACCACCCACCAGCATTACTGCACCTACTTCAGCAATTGCTCTGCCGAAAGCAGTGATAATTGCCACCACAATTCCTCTGCGAGCTTCTTTGATGATTAAGATTGCTGTTTGCCAACGATTTGCACCCAAGGTTACAGCGGTTTCAGAAAACTCCTGTTCTTTGGACTGTACTGCTACGGTAGTTAAGCCTGTAATAATGGGGGTGACTAAGATCACTTGGGCTATTATCATCGACATTGGGGTAAAAAGGATTTCCCATTCACCCAGTGGCCCGCTACGCGAAACAAGCAAATAAACGAACAAACCTGCTAAGACAGGTGGTAGACCCATCAAAGTGTAAATGAAATTAATAAGTAGACGTTTAGCACGAAACCTCATCATTCCCAGCATAGCCCCTATAGGAATGCCTAAAATTGTTCCAATTAAGGTTGCTGTTAGGGAAACTTTCATGGATAAGAAGATTATCTCATACAGTTCTGGATCGCCGATTAGCAATCTACTGATAACTTGTTGTAAGGCTCCGGTAAATTCTTCCATAGCGTCTCCTTTATCTCTTAAATAACTGATATGAAACCTGTATATTATTCTCTATCTATTAATAATATCCTGCAAGGAGCACTAGTTATTTTGTTATTTTATACTTAATATAATTTTCTGACTTATTTTTTTATTTATTTGCAGGAAATACTCAATTTTTGTACAATATACATTATATTTAGTTTATTAGGAACAAGGGGAGGTGAGTTTTGCAGGAGAGGCAGAGCAATATAAATTGCTTATATATTAATTTAAGGGGTATGCAGAAAAAATTATTTACAGGAGGGGTCGTACATTGAGTTATAATGATCTATACAAACAGAAGTTAGTGTCTGCTGATGATGCTGTAAAAGTAATCAAATCTGGTGACTGGGTGGATTATGGTAACTTCGTTGGTCAAGTTAGAGTATTAGACAAAGCTTTAGCAAAGCGGAAAGAAGAACTTTTAGATGTTAAAGTTAGAGCAACTACTCGTTTTGTCGGTGAACCCGAAATCACTAAGGTAGATGATACTCAAAAGCACTTCACATATAATAACTGGCACTTTAGTGGCGGAGACCGCAAAGTTCATGACGCTGGAAAGTGTTTCTACAGCCCAATTGTATACCGGGATCTGCCTTTATATTATGATTTAGATATCCCTTGCGATGTATGTATGATTGAAGTTAGTCCTATGGATGCTCATGGTTATTTCAACTTTGGTCTGCAAAACTCCCACACTTATGCAACTATCAGAAAAGCAAAATATGTTATCGTGGAAGTTAACAACAATATGCCAAGAGTACTCGGCGGAAATTCAGAGAATGTTCACATTAACGAAGTTAATTTCATTGTTGAAGGCGAGCACCCTGCTCTTCCCGCTATTCCTGCAGCCGCCGCCAACGAGATTGACCAAAAAATTGCTGCCATGGTTGTTAGCCAAATGGAAGATGGTTCCACTATCCAGTTAGGTATTGGTGGTATGCCTAACGCAGTAGGTAATATGATTGCTCAATCCGACCTAAAGGATCTTGGTGTGCACACAGAAATGTTCGTAGATGCTTATGTGAATATGTATAATGCTGGCCGGGTAACAAATAAATTAAAGAATATCGACAAAGGTAAAATGGTTTTCACCTTTGGTGCCGGCTCCAAGGACCTCTATGATTTCGTTAATGACAACCCTTTAATTGCCTCTTATCCTGTAAACTACACTAACAAACCTGATATCATTGCTTTGAATGATAAGGTATGTGCAATCAATAACTGTGTTGAAGTTGACCTCTTCAGCCAAGTATGCTCCGAGTCTTCCGGTACTCGTCACATTAGCGGTACTGGCGGTCAGGTTGATTTCTGTGAAGGTGCTTACTGGTCCAAGGGCGGCAAAGGCTTCCTTTGCTTCACTTCTACTTTCACCGACAAGAAAGGTGAACTATTTTCCAGAATTAAGCCTATCCTAACTCCTGGAGCTATTGTTACTACCCACCGGGCAATGGTACAGTATCTCGTAACTGAGTATGGTATGGTTAACCTGAAAGGTCGTACCACTTGGGAGCGTGCTGAAATGTTAATTTCAATCGCACATCCTCAGTTCCAAGACGAGTTGGTTAGAGATGCTGAGAAAATGGGCATCTGGAGAAAGTGCAATAAGTTAAGCTAGTTTTATTAAAGACAAACACCCGACAGGTATAAAGCTGTCGGGTGTTTTTTATTTGCTATTTGTTAGCTTTGTTAAAGAGTAAAATAATGTTCAAAGCGTTCACGCAAACCTTTTGGCATAAAACAATGTTCTTGCTCATTATAATAGTATTCGCCTTGACAACCACCTTGGACAATTTTTTCTAGGGTAGTAATTAAGCGTAGAACGTCTTCCCTCGTGTTATATAAACCAAAACTTATTCGCACTAACCCTGGTAAATTACGGCGATTACCTGCTGCAAGCTGTGTCCAAATATGTTGGATTCTTTCAGGTGATAATCCTAATAATTTAATCACATAAGGATGGGCACAAAAACAACCATGTCTCACTCCGATGCCGCCTTCATAGCACAGCATACTGGCAACTAGGCCTGGCTCGATACCTTCCACACTAAAGCTGATCACCCCTACTCTTTGCTCTGCCTCTGTCGGCTCTATGGCGCCATAAATCTTGACACCCGGGATTTGCTTTAATTTTTCTAAAGCCAAGTTTGTGAGCTGTTTTTCGTGTTCCATAATACGATCCATTCCAATTTCCTGTAATATTTTTAGTGCTTTGGCTAAGGCAACAGCACCCGGTAGGTTTGGTGTCCCAGCTTCCTCTTTATGAGGTGGTTCCGCCCAAAGTACCGAACCATGAGTAACCAACTCAACAGTCCCTCCTCCTACCTGTTCTGGTTCACCTTGTTGAAAAAGCTTCTTAGGTCCAATCAATACTCCAGTTCCGTAGGGAGCGTATAGCTTGTGGCCCGAGAAAGCAAGGAAGTCTATATGCTCAGGATGATTATTAGGATACATATTAATTGCTCTATGTGGGGCTAACTGCGCAGCGTCAACATGAATTAGTGCACCATACTGATGTGCTAACCTTGCTAACTGGTGGATATCATTAATATAGCCGGTAACATTGGAAGCACCAGTAACTGTCAGTAGCTTGACATTACCCTCATTTTGGATCAGTTTCTGCTTAATATCCTCTAAATCTAGCACCCCCATACTATTTACAGCTCCGTAAATTACTCTGGCTTTTCTACGCCAGGGTAAATCATTAGAATGGTGTTCCATCATTGTTGAGATTATCACCGAATTAGGAGGAAAATATAATCTGTTAGCTAGTTTATTAATAGCTTCCGTGGTGTTTTTTACTAAGATTATACTGTTTTGGTCTTGGTCAGCTTGCACAAAGCTTGCTACTATTTGCCGAACATCTTCATAGACTTTAGTAGCTAATTGTGATTTAAAACCCATACCCCGATGAACATTAGCATACCACTCCATAAATTCATTAACCTTTCTAGTTACTGAATTAAAAGGAGGAGTACTGGCTGCATTATCCAAGTTATCAAAGACCGCTTTTTTGCCATTTAACAGTGGTACAAAGGTGTTACTACCCACTACAATGTTTGAAGTAATTAGTCGTGTTGTTCGGTTGATGAAAACATTTAGCATAAGCTAAACCTCCTACTTCTTTGCTTAGTATAATTTATGGAGGCAAAAGTAATTGGTGCAAGTTATAAAGAAAAAAGTTCCTGCAGAAACAGCAGAAACTTTTTTTACTTTAGCTAAAGTGAAACTGGCTTCTCTTTAAGACCAAGAAGCTTGATAAAGTCTGATAGATTACTATGACCAGTTATTCTTATCCTTTTTAAAGTGAAAATATTGTTGCCGGATTGTATTTTCCCTTGAACTGTAGTAAAGGCAGCATCGTAACCGCTTACCTTTACCAAATCTACAACTTGTTGATTATATTTCCCATATGGATAGCAGAAATATTTAATGGTTGTACCTAACTTTTTCTCTAAGCTGGTTTTGCTATCAGAAATTTCAGCAGCAGCTTTTGATTGCTTTAAGGTAGTTAAACTTCGATGTGTTTGAGTATGCGATCCAAATTCAAAACCTTCTACTAACATTAAATTAATTTCTTTCTCACTCAATAATTTATTTATAGGCATGCCGTTATCCCAGGCGTTGGTTTTGCCAATTTGTTCACTAACCAGAAAAATCAACGCTCGGAAACCGTATTTCTTAAGAATCGGTCGCGCCCAAAGAAAGTTATCGCGGTAACCATCATCAAAAGTGATTACTAATACTTTATCGGGTAATGCAGTACCTGTTTGCAGACGTGTTATTAGATAGTCCATACTAACAGTTCGATAACCCATTTTAGCTAAAAGACCCACTTGTTTTTCGAAGTGTCGGGGATTAACCCGTAAGCCTAAGCCCCCAATCCGCGGGTCAGGGCTAACCTTATGGTACATCAATATAGGTACACTTGCTGATTGTTGCTTTCGGGCAACTGTCGGCCAGAGTTTTAGCTGATAATTAGTAACCCCCAGCAAAACTATGAGTAGTACTAAACCAACACCCAGCAACTTAGCTTTCATGATATGACTCCCTTCCCCTGCCCCCTTTACTTAATTAATGTTTATGCAAAAATACTGAATTGTGACCAAGTACAAGTTATATTTCAGAGCTTTTTAATCAGCTTCTTTACTACTTAATAAACTACCTAAGATATTATGGATTACCGGTGATTGCAACAGGTCTAGTAAGCCTTTTTTATTAAGGGCATTTACAGGTTCGATGTCTTTAGTATGGGTATCCAGTGTAAAGCTTGGGCTCTCTTTTTGTCTTTCTAGGATTCCCAGCAAATTATCAATTTCTCTAATGGCATTTTTGATATGCTTTCTTCACAAATTCAGCAGGAGCAGTCTTTAAGTACCCAATGTTATAAAGCTCAGTAGCAAAATATTCGACATCTTTGCCTATATCTTGCTTGTGTGACTCACGGTCATGGGTTGAAGGATATTCATAGTGTTTTATAAGTTCAATAGCAAGCTCTTTGTCCTCAATTGCAGAATATTTTTTGTCAATGATAATCTGAACTGCTTCTGCAGGATTTTCGGATATCCATGCCT
>CAZKEO010000112.1:0-6429 GCA_964551785.1 uncultured Eubacteriales bacterium
TTTAAAATATCTGTACCATTCGGAATGCTTAATGACCACTAAGCATCATACTGGCTATCCTAATGGTCGGAGCACCTTTACTACCCATAAACTTGAGGTCATCAGCCACTGCTTCTACATCGCTCAATAATTCTAACAAATTACCGGCTACTGTGACCCCTCTGACTGGATATACAAATTCACCTTGTTCTATCCACAAACCTGCGACACCGACAGAAAAGTCACCTGAAATAGGGTTAGCTGTATGCATACCCAATACTTCAGTGATATAAAGTCCTCGCTGAACACCTTGTAATAGTTCCTGCCTAGTAACTTGTCCTGGTTGAATATAAAAGTTGGTCACACCAACCTCAGGTGTGCCTTTAAAAGAACCCCTCGTACCATTCCCCGTAGATTGTACACCTGCTTTAGCTGCAGTGTAACTATTGTGGAGATAGCCCTGAAGAATACCTTCTTTAATTAGCACTGTTTCCGAGGTGGGTACTCCTTCCCCATCAAAGGGGGCAGACATAATAGCCCGCTCTAAATGCCCATTATCGACAATGTTAATTTTGTCAGAAGCAATTTTCTGATTTGTCTTACCAGCAAAAAGTGACTTGCCTTTTTGAACTGCATCTGCTGACAAGGCCGGGGCCAAAATTCCTAAAAAACTGGTTGCTACCCTCGGATCGAGTACAATCGTAGTTTTCTGGGTCGGAATGGATCTGGCACCTAGCATCTGAACAGCCTTTTGGGCTGCTTCCTTCCCGATTACTTCCGGGTTTAACTCGGCGTACTTTAAGGAGTATTGCAAGCCAAAACCATTCTGGCTGTCTCCATTTTCTTCAGCCACTAAGAAGGAATAGGCGGCAAAATAGGTGCCGCTGTAGGTGCCCTGTAACCCTAGGGAGTTGACAATACTTACTTCATAGGCAGTATCAGAATAGGCTGAGGTTTCAGTAATCTTGATTCTGGGATCCTGAGCCCTGGCGATTTGCTCTATATCTTTGGCTAGTTTGATTTTAGCTTCAATTTCCACTTGTTGTAACTGTGGATCATAGAGGTCTAATTGGGGATATCTATTTCCGCCGCTAGGCAGGTTGTTATACTGGTCAAATTCGGTTTTTTCGGCATTAGCAATCGCTTGCAGGACTATTTCTTCTAGGGTCTGAGCTTCTAGCTTAGAGCTATAGGCAAAACCCATCCGCTGGCCTTTAATTACTCTAACTCCAACACCCTGGTCTTCGGCTAATTTGAGAGTCTCAACTTGACCATTAGCGACTTCAATAGTTAGATCCTTAGAATGCAACAGGTAAGCTTCTGCTTGGTCTGCACCTTTTTTAGTTGCTTTCTGCACAATTTCCTCAGCAATTGCCATAAAATCTTTGTTTTTCACCACCAGCATATTATCCCCTTTCCATTTTGTTATCTAGTATAATTCAAGGCTAAACTGATTATTCCTGCTACAGAAAGGTTGGGACCCAATGCTTAATGTAGCATTGAGTCCTCGGGAATGGCAAACAGTTCACTAATTTCAGTAGCAACCAGTTCATGTTCTTCTGTGGTTAGTATCAGCGAAGGATCGAGCAAGGCCAAAACCGCTAACTTGTTCCCACTTAACTTATCTGATAAGTAGCCGATGATTAGGAAATGCAAGGACTTGCCATAGGTCTTAGTTGTTACGATATCTCCGATTTTCATCCCGCATCCCCCTTAGAACAATTCTGCTACAATGTATGTCATCTAAGGGTAGAATGGTGAATATTCAATTAGAAGATTATGGTCTAAACAAGACTAAATAGAGAGATTCCTGCTGCATCTATTTCCTTAACTTTACCGTCCTCTTGCAATATATCAAGATGACCCATTACTCGGGAAACTGCCAAGAAAATATCGATATCTCGCATTTCTGGATACATTTCACCAGCAATCTCGTAAGCTGTTTTGCCCTCTCTACCGATTAATTGAAATACTGTGCGTTCTCTCTGCTGGAAATGATAGTAAAAGCGCTCCAAAACCTCGTGATAGTTGGTAAAGGGAGTCCCGTGACCAGGGTATATTTTGGTTAGTGGTATTTGAGTAATTATTTTCAAACTATCTAAATACTGAACTAAGCTTTTGTTTCGCCCTACCCCTTCTGCATCTAATTCCAGCAGAGGATTAGGCGAGATTTCTGCCAAAATATGGTCGCCTGAAAAAAGTTCTTGGCTAGTAGCATCATAAAGACAAATATGCCCTGGCGAGTGGCCTGGCGTATTAAGCACTTGTAAAGTCCTGGAGCCAATTTGAAATTGCTCACCACCCTGTAAAGGGGTAATTTTAGCAACGTCCAGTTTAGTTACATAGCTTTTACGAGTGTTTTTATTCCACTTGGCAAGTTCTTCAATCACTGCTGGTGGAATACCTGCTTGAGCCAGTATGCCAACTCGTTCATATTCTTCTATGCTCTGATGGCTTAACTTTGCTATTTCATTTTTATGTAAAAATATTTCTGCCCCCGAGATTTCTTGAATCTTACTAGCCAAACCGATATGATCTGGATGAGTATGTGTAATAATCAGTCTTTTAATATCTTTTATGGAGAAACCATGTGAGTTCAGTGCATTTGTTAAAGTCGTTAAGGATTTATCGGAACTAGGTCCCGCATCAATTAAGGTCACGGGATCTTCTTTCAACAGGTACAGGTTAATCGGACCAACTGGAAAAGGTGTGGGCATAGTGATTATTTCAACTGTCTCTTGGGTTTCCGTCATCTATTCTACCGCCTTTACGTTTGCTAAAAATTATGATGCATTGTTTATATACTATCAATTCTAACAGATAATAGCATAAAATCCAATTATCCTACATTGACTTTTTGGGCAAGATATTATAAACTGTAAATTGTCTCAGTCGGGGCGTAGCTCAGCTTGGTAGAGCGCTACCTTGGGGTGGTAGAGGCCGCACGTTCAAGTCGTGTCGCTCCGACCAAACATTATATCGCGGAGAAGTACTCAAGTGGCTGAAGAGGCGGTCCTGCTAAGACTGTAGGGGGCGTTGAGTCCCGCGAGGGTTCAAATCCCTCCTTCTCCGCCAATCGCAAATCAAAGAGGTAACAGGAATTAAACCTGTTACCCCTTTTTGTTATGTCTAATCTAGATCGGACATTTGAGGGATATAAATAGTTTGACCTTCAACTATTGTTTGATGAACAAGACAATTGATGGCACAGATGTTTTCGATGGTAGTCTGATAGGAGTTTGCGAGATCTAATAGAGTATCGCCTGCTTTCACCTGATAAGCCACTAATAACGGTAAGGTTAGGTTTGGCAAGACCGGATTAATGGTATCCATATCGGGCCAAAAATCTGGACAGCGAGGAACAATTGGCGGCTTATAGCAAGTAGGTAGTATTGTAGTTGGTGGTTTAGTGCTGGTAGGCTTAATGGTAGTCGTTGGTTGGGGACAGGTAGGTAGTATGGTAGTTGGTGGCATTGGACAGGTTGGTGGTATTGGACAGGTCGGTACAATTGTTGTCGGTGGTACAGTCGTAGTTGGAATAGGTGTGGTTGGTACTGGTGTAGTTGGTGCAGGTGTGGTTGGTGCAGGCGTGGTTGGTGCAGGCGTGGTTGGTGCAGGTGTGGTTGGTGCAGGCGTTGTAGGAATAGGTGTGGTCGGTACTGGAGTTGTTGGGATAATTACTGTTTGTGGAACCAGTATTTGCTGTCCAGGATAGATTAAATTCGGATTAGGTAATTTGTTAAGGGCAATTAATACAGGCAAAGAGGTATTATGTTTTTTAGCAATCGAAGAGAGGGTATCACCTGGCTGGACAATATATATTTTAGTAAGCGGTGGTATTGTTGTAGTTGGTGGTTGGCTAATAGGTTGTTGCGGAACTTTTAGCCATTGTCCAATTGTTAATAGATAAGGTTCTTGTAGTGAATTGGCAGTAGCAAGTTGCTGCACAGTAACTTGGTACTTTTGAGCTATTAAGTACATAGTATCACCAGCTTTAACTTTATATAAAGTCATAGACGGTGATTTTGGTGGAATGTTGAGATTCCTACCAACAATTAGGTTGTTGGGATCAATACCTGGGTTTGCCTCAAGCAGTTGACTGACTGTAACCCCATACTTTTTGGCAATCTTCCAAAGGGTATCACCCCACTTAATTATATGAATCATGTCCCTCGCCCCCCAAAGTTTTTCCCGATTTAGGTTATTCTTCTTTAGGGGGCTTTGTGCATATTTGCCTAACACAAATTACTACATAATTCATATAATTTTTATGTCTCAAGTCTTTTGACTATCTCTGAAATTGCTTCGGAAGGTCTTTCAAATAATGCTGAATCAAAGCATCTTCAGGCGTAATAGCTAATGCTTTGTAAAGTATTTCGGCAGCTTCTTCAAAACGTTGTTGGCGCAAATAAACCAAACCAAGATTACCGAGATAACCGGTATCATCTGGAATTAAACTTAGCGCCTGACGTAACGAGTTCTCGGCTTCCTCCATTTGGCCTAAAGCAAACAAACAGAGTCCAATTTGGCTATAAACTTCCGGCATCGCGGGGTTCAACTCAGCTATCTTCTCAAATATTAACATTGCTCTTTCATAGTCCTCTAAGTTACGATACGCCAAACCTAGATTAAAGGATATTTGCCACCAGTGGGGATATCTTTTGGCCAAAGGTTGCAACAGGGTTATGCCATCCTTAAACCGTCCTTGGTTAATGGCATTTACATCATTTTCAAATTGCGCCTCTACAATGTCTAGCCGGTCCAATTCGTGAATTAACTTGGCCAGTTCTGCTGAGCGGTCTGCATCTAAACCAAATTCAACTGCTTTTTCCCAGGCTTCTTTCGCTTGGGATAGCATTCCTTTTTGGCGATAAAGGAAACCCAGGTTATAGTAAACTAAAGGTGAAACACTGTTTTTATTGTTTAAAACTTCTAAATTATCAATAGCCAGATTAGTGAAGTAATGTCCTTGATCTGGATTATTTTTGATGCTTTTGACGGCTAAGTCTCGATAGGTTAAGCCTAAATTAAACCTGGCCTCATCCAACTCAGGGTTCAAATTAGTAAGTCCCTTAAAGATCACGATAGCTGTATCTAATTTACCTTCACTTGCTAAATGCGCACCTTCCGCCAACAGTGTTGCCTCAATGTCTTGACTATACGCATAGAGAAAGGCTTTATACTCATCAACATGTATGAAATCAGGGCTTTCTGCCAAAACATGAATAATTCCCCTGACAAAAGCTGGCCAAGGTAGTTCTTTATCTTGAACTATCCCATTAACTTCCTCCTGGAGAATTGGTAATGGTATTTCCGGTTTAATTATGTAATTATTTATTTCAAGCTGTTGCTCCGGTTCGATATTTATTAAGATTACATTGTCCATTTGTTAGACCACCCTTTCACTAAAATCACTTAATTCCTAATTATTGCTGTTGATATATCATTTATAATACCAAAGTTAAGCTCGTATGACAAATTCAAATTAAAAAAGCGCAGGAGATGTTTTAGGCGTTCAAGCATGTCTTTGCCGGTTAGGTACCTGTTCCGGTCCGCTACTAATAGTTTAATCTCGGACATATCTAAACTTGCTGGCCTAATAAACTCCATCCAACCCTGGCGAGTGGTCGTCCGTGACCACCGCCAGGGCGTGCATCGTCCTGATGCACGGGATGAGTTTATTGGCCAGCTGCGCTAAGATCTGTATACGAAATTAAACTAAGTCGTAGCTTAACAGTAACAGGTACCCAACCTGGGATGCGTTGTAGCCTGCTTAATTGACCTTAAAAAGAGATTCGAACTAGGCTACCTTAATCTGCCATCTCCAGAAACTCACCTGCGGCACTCCGGTCGCTTAAGGGAAACAGGCAGGATCGGAGCAGCAATAATTACTGGAAATACAAGAGGCACAGTTCTAGACCGTGCCTCTTGTATTAAGTGTTCTTTTTATTGCTGTTTAGACATTGCAATTCCCATTACCATACCAGCTTCTGTTTCGGCATGGTGACCAAGTAGTTCATGGTGTAACGACTTATAACCACTATACTGGCCGATTCCTGAATAGGCAGGCATACCATGTTCGGAAATATCTAATCCTTCTAGTTCTTCTTCCAGGGTAACTCTGATACCAACAGTCTGCTTTAAGAGATAAAATACTCCATATGTGGTACCAAAAGCCCAGAGCGATACCGCAAGCAAGCCAATGGCCTGAATGGCTAACAGGTGAAAACCTCCTCCATAAAAGAGGCCGCCTTCTTGGGCAAAGAGGCCAACGGCCAAAGTACCAAAAGAACCACAAACTCCATGCACTGCAATGGCCCCTACTGGATCATCTGCCTGAATTTTATCGAAAAATTCTACTGCCAAAACTACCAGGACACCGGCCACCGCTCCAATTGCTACAGCTCCTACAGGTGATACATAAGCTGTTCCAGCTGTGACAGCTACCAA
>CAZKEO010000113.1:0-2723 GCA_964551785.1 uncultured Eubacteriales bacterium
CTCGACCGGACAATCCATGCTTAAACCAAGACCCCAAATCAAAAATTGGACGGCAAATTAATGCTTCACAGTAGATTTGCCCGACCCCACAAAAGCCTCCGGCGCTTTTTATCATGACTTACCTTTTTCATTCAAGAGATAACGTAACGTTCTGGAATTAATATTTAATAGTTTAGTTACTGCCTTCCGGTTTCCCAAGGTTTGCCGGAGGGCTTTTTCAATTATTTGGGTGCCAATCTTAGTCTCAAAGTCTTTCAAACATTGCATTAACTGGGTAAAGTCCAACCTTTCCTCGATATTAAGATTATCGACTAGTTTCTCAGCGGTTTCGTTTAGCAATGCTTCCAGTTGACCAAGCTGCGTGCTCGACGGAATGGTCGTATTGGCAGGCAATTCCTCAAGCCGTAGTAATTTAGCAGGCAAGTGATTTAACCTGATATATGGACCTTCACAAAGTGCGGCGGCCTGAGCAATCACATTACTTAACTCTCGGATATTACCCGGCCAGGAATAGTTCAGCAGCACGGTCATGGCATCAGGCGAAATCTGCAGACTGTTTTTTACCATCCCCGTACCTGCTTTGGCCAAAAAGTAGTTGGCAAAGAGCGGGATATCCTCTGGTCTATCCCTAAGTGGTGGTATCTCTAGTTTAACCACATCAAGCCTAAAGAGTAAATCCATTCGGAAACGATTTTCAGCAGTTGCCTGCTCAAGATTAACATTACTGGCAGCCACAATGCGGACATCAGTCCGATAGGACTTTTCGCCGCCCACTCGGACATATTCACCGGTTTCTAGAACTCGGAGTAGTTTAACCTGGGTGGAGAGACTGGCTTCGGCAATTTCATCGAGAAAGAGGGTGCCAGTATTCGCTATTTCAAACATGCCTCGCCGCTGGGTGTGAGCTCCGGTGAAGGCCCCTTTTTCATGGCCGAATAATTCGCTTTCCAAGAGACTTTCCGTCAGGGCACCACAATTGACTGGTATAAAGGGTTGGTCTGCCCGGAGACTAGAAGCATGAATAAATCTAGCTAGAATTTCTTTGCCAGTACCAGTTTCTCCTTGAATGAGAATGGTTAAGGGCTTTTTGGCAATCTTGGCAGCTAGGGACAAAAGGTTAAGCATTTGAGGATTTTTGGCTTTGAAGTAACCTAGTTGCTTAATTGTTTTAGTCCATTCTTCTTCTCCAGCGGTAGTATTGCGAGCCCCTGAGCGGGAATTTAGTGCTGATGCTAACAAATTTTCTAGTTGTTCGATATCTTCAAAGGGCTTATCAATATAGTCATAGGCACCCAGCTTGATGGCTTCAATGGCTGTATGGACAGTGCTAAAACCAGTCATGATAATTACTTGGCAGAGGGGCTGTCTCTCTTTAATTTCTCTAAGCAGGGAAATGCCGTCACCATCAGGCAACTTTAAATCGACCATTGCCAGCTCGAATTCCTCTGCTGCTAATAGTGCTCTTGCTTCGCGGGCAGTATTAGCGATGTTAACCTCATAGGAATTAGGAGAGAGTAAATATCGAAAGAAGTTGCCTACCTCTCTTTCATCATCAATAATTAGGATCTTTGCTTGTGTGGTCATAGCTACAAACTCTCTCCTTCCGGGTAGTTAGCCTCCTGATAAATGGGGAGTATGAGGGTAAAAGTACTGCCAGCAGCGGGTGAACTGGCAACTTTGATGGTGCCATAATGGGATTCGGCAATGCCCAAGCTAACAGATAGTCCCAAACCAGTGCCTTTACCTACCACTTTAGTAGTGAAAAAGGGATTGAATATATTCGGTAGCTCTGCTTCGTCGATG
Source organism: uncultured Eubacteriales bacterium (assembly GCA_964551785.1). Taxonomy (GTDB): domain Bacteria; phylum Bacillota; order Carboxydocellales; family JAJZTU01; genus CAZKEO01. The sequence continues at coordinate 1,804 of CAZKEO010000113.1, forward strand.
CCTTGACCGTTGTCTGTAACTGCTAGAAACACTTTAGATGGACTGCTCAGTGGGTGGTCAGCAGGTAGAACTCCGGTAGAGATGGTAATTACCTTGTCCTTCTCCCGCAAGGAAAGTGCATCATTAGCATTCAGCAGAAAGTTAACTAGCACTTGTTCTAGTTGTTGGCCATTACCTGTGATTAAAGGTAGCTCTGGGTCAAGTTGTGTATCAATATGAATATTGTTCTGATCTATTTGGAAAGACACTAACGGTAAGGCTTGGGCCACTATTTTGTTTAAATTGAAATTTTTTAGTGGGAAATGTTCCTGACGAGAAAAAGTTAATAAGTTTTGAATAATCTTTTTACAGCGAGTTCCACAACGATTAATATCCTCCAACAGTGGTTTTTCCTTAAAGTCAGGCGGTGTATTTCTTAGGAGAATTTGGGCATTCCCCATGATTGCGGTAAGTGGATTATTGAGTTCATGAGCAACCCCGGCAGCCATTTGACCAATCGCAGCTAATTTCGCGGACTGAATTAATTCTGCTTTGCCCCGAATAACCTCTGAATAGAGCCGGGAATTTTCTACACAGACCGCTAATTGGTCGGCTAACTGTTGCAGAAAGGTAATCTCTACATCACTATAGGTTCCCGGGGATATGCGGCCGAAGTTTAGGATGCCTAAAAACTTATCATTTGCCCGGAGCGGAATGCAAAACATTGTAGCCATGCCATTTTCCTGCATATATTTTTCTTCGATATAGGATGGCTCTACATTTGTCAGGTTTCTGGTCATTGTCCCTAATCGGTTTTCGATAATGTACCAGAAGAGCGAGTTTTCCCTAGCTAGTTCTGTTCCGATTGGAATGTAAACCATGCTTTTTGGAATAACGGAGGCAACCACCAAGCGACTTCCCTCAATGACCGAGAAACTTAA
>CAZKEO010000113.1:2733-6410 GCA_964551785.1 uncultured Eubacteriales bacterium
CGATCAAAAGCAATTACCTGGCGTAATTGGTCTGTTACATTCTCCAGGATTTCGTCCACTGACATTTTAACATTAATACTCTTGGCAAGCTGGTTAATTATTTGGAGTTGGGTATTTTTACTTTCAGTTTCAGCAATTTTCTTCTTTAATTCAACATAGTAGCTTTTTTTTGAAGATTGAATGCCAGTCAGTTTATCAATTAAGCCAGTCCGTTTATCCACGATTTTAACCACCACTTTCTTTAGATGGGAAACAAGCTCAACATTAAGAGGTCTTTGCGAAAATAGTTCAGGCATTATAAGGCTTTACGGAAAATTACCTCAAGGTCTGCGATGGAGGCGTCCCGAGGATTGGTAATTAGGCAGGCATCACGATAGGCATTAATACTCAGTTGGGGTATCACGTTTTCTTGCAAACCAACCTCCGAAAGCCGCTTGGGGATTCCGATATCATCTGCAAGTTGCCGCACAGCCACGATTGCTCGTTGGCCAGCGTCGCGCTTACTAAGCCCCTGCAATGGTTCACCAAAAGCATGGGCAATATCGATATATTTATCAATGGCGGCAATGAAATTAAAATCCATCACATAGGGGAGTAAGATGGCATTAGCTTCCCCGTGTGGCATGTCTAGTAAACCACCTAACTGATGGGTCATGGCATGCACTGCTCCCAAAATGGCATTGGAGAAGGCCAGCCCAGCTTGGAGACTAGCCATTGCCATCGCCTCTTTAGCAGCTAAATCGACCTTGCTAGCAACCGATTGCCGCAGGTTATTGGCTATCAGGCGAATTGCACTTAAGGCTTGAATATCAGTTAGCGGAGTAGCGGCAACTGACAAGTAGGCCTCTATCGCGTGGGTCAGCGCATCCATACCTGTATTAGCAGTTAATTGGGGATTTTTGGTCATTAATAACAGCGGATCAATAATAGCAATATCGGGAATCAACGACCGTGAAATGATGGTCATTTTAATTTTACGGTGCGTGTCTACAATAACAGAAAACTGTGATACTTCTGCCCCTGAACCTGCGGTAGAAGAGGCTACAATCATGGGTGGGAGTGGTTGGTGAATTCTATCAACACCCTCATAGTCAGCAATTTTGCCACCATTTGTAGCTAGGATTGCAATAGCCTTGGCGGCGTCAATCGGAGTTCCTCCCCCCACAGCAACAAGTGCATCACATTGCGCTTCCAAATAAAACTGCACACCTTGGTGGATTTCGAAATCTTTGGGGTTTGAGGTCAGGCCACACCAAACTAGACAGTCCAGACCACTATCCTTGAGATGCGTGGTGACCCGGTCAACCCAGCCGGCTTCGATTACACCGGGATCTGTAACGACCAGCACTTTGGTGGCACCAAGGCGCAAAGCACATTCGCCTAATTGCTTGAGGGCTTCACGACCGAAGATAATTTCTGGAGAAACAAACTTACTAATATTCATCGTCCCACTGTCCTTTCAGGCTGCAAAAGACTTTAGATTCATAGGGTGATAATTCGCTACCTTAGTACAATATACCTCCCATTTCGTCCGAAGAATTGGCGCATTTGGCCGAAAAATTGGCTGGTCAGGTCATTGGACTGGCTGTTAAATACCCAAGTTTAAAATTCTAAACAAATAAAGAGGCCAAGAATACTAACTTAGCGCTGTTTTTAGGGAGTTATCCCTAAGTTTACCGAATCAACAATTATTAGTCAGAACTTGGCATAATATTTGCATCTAACATAATTAGTTTCCCACAAAGTGGACAGGGGGTGTTTCATAATGGCACAGAAAGATTCCGGCTTGGCCTTAGCTTGGCACGCTTTTGTAGAACAAGGTGAGCTTAACTTGGCTACAGTTAAGCCAATTATAGCAGAATCCTGGGAGCGCAGTATGAGCTATGGGGTAAGTCCTCATAGTATTAACCAAAACGATATATTAGAAGCTAAAAAACTGCAAGCAAGACAAGAAGCAGCATTTAGCTTACTTGAGCCTTCAGCCAAAGCGATGGAGACCTTACACTTGGCCTTGCGAGGTTTGGGGTTTACCGTGGTGCTGACTGATTGTGATGGTTATATCTTAAAAACCATTGGCGATACCGATTTTCTAAATAAAACTCAACAAATCTGTCTTTCCACCGGGGCAAATTGGAGTGAACAGATTAAGGGTACCAATGCGATTGGTACCGCCATAAAAACAGCAACTCCGGTGAGTGTCTATGCTTGGGAACATTATTGCCAAGAAAATCATATTATTACATGTTCTGCTGCGCCAATCATGGGAGCCCAAGGAGAAATGTTAGGAGTGCTAGACGTTACTGGGGATTTCCGAGGGGGCAATGACCGCCTCTTACACCTGGTAACCATGGCAGCTAAAAACATTGAAAAAGACCTAATTTTAAACGATCTATTAGCTAAATATAAACTTTCTAAGCAGAAGAACAGCATCCTGACTGAGGTGGTTTCTGAGGGCTTAATTACGATTAACAAAGAAGGCTTTATCAAGGAAATGAACCCGGTAGCGACTAATCTCTTAGGGTTTAAACCACAAGATTGTATTGGTAAGCCAGTCGCCGAAGTTTTAAATAGTCAAAAGCTCTGGTGTTTTAACACACATGATTTTGTCGGGGAAGTTACAGTCAATGGACAGGCGGATAAACGCTTAATGACCAGAGCGCAACGGCTACTCGATGATGAAGGGAACCATGTCAGCACCCTGGCTACCCTGAAACCAATTGTTAATACCAAGCCTGAAAAATTTACCCAGCAGGAGTCCATGTCTTTAAGGTATTCTTTTGAACGAATTCTCGGTGCGAGTGAAACTTTGCACCAAGCAATTACTAGAGCTCGGCGGGCGGCCAATAGTCATTCCACCCTGCTTATTCAGGGAGAAACGGGTACTGGTAAAGAACTATTTGCCCAATCGATTCATCAGGAAAGTCCTTGTAAGGAAGGACCTTTTGTGGCAATTAACTGTGGAGCAATTCCCAAAGAATTAGTGGAAAGTGAGCTCTTTGGTTACGAAGAGGGTGCTTTTACCGGAGCCAGAAGGGGAGGCAGTCCTGGCAAGTTTGAATTGGCTCACGGCGGGACATTATTTTTAGATGAAATTGGTGATATGCCGCTAATGGCGCAAACTGCTCTGTTGCGGGTTTTGCAAGAGAAACAGATTATCAGAGTTGGTGGCCGTAAGGTGATCCCGGTTAATGTGAGGGTAATAGCCGCCACCCATCGGAGTTTAGAAAAAATAGTTGAGCAGGGTGATTTCAGGCGCGACCTTTATTACCGTCTCAATGTAGTGGATATTCAGATTCCTCCTTTAAGGAACCGAGGAAATGATATTCTGATGCTTGCTGAATATTTCTTGGAAAAGTACTGTGCTGACTTAGGCAGAACGCGTCTACACTTATCTCCTCAGGCTTGTCAGTGCTTTTTAGCCTATTCCTGGCAGGGCAATATCCGAGAATTAGAAAATGTAATCGAGGGCCTAGTAAATCTGGTAGATGACGCTGTGGTATTACCTGAACATCTGCCGAGGGCTATTCAGGTCCATGAACCTACGATATACATCGAGCAGGAAGCATCGGTACTCTCCCTGAAAGATATAGAGCGACAGGCGATCCAGAGGGCTTTACAAAATAGTAATGGGAACATATCAGTTGCAGCTCAGGTGCTAGAGATTGGTCGTAACACTC
>CAZKEO010000114.1:0-6406 GCA_964551785.1 uncultured Eubacteriales bacterium
GCGGTAGGATTCAGGACAAAGCTGGTCCCCGTCAAATAGCTTCTGTAGGCGGTGCTTTAATCGGTTTAGGCGTGTTCTTAGCCAGTTTTACTACTGCTGACTCACCTTGGACTTTATATTCAACTTATGGTATTATTATGGGCTTTGGTGTTGGTGCTATTTATACTCCAGTTATTGCTTGTTGCTCTAAGTGGTTCCCAGATAAAAAAGGAACAATTACTGGATTAGTTGTAGGCTCCTTAGGCGCCGGTGGCTTGCTTTTCACACCGATTGCAACTAGTTTGATTGCTTCTAGGGGTGTTCTGGGCACTTTCGCAATTTTCGGTATTGTTTTTGGTATCATTATTGTCGGTGCTGCACAGTTCCTGAAAAACCCGCCTGCAGGCTATAAGCCAGAGGGCTGGACTCCTCCTGCAGCTGGTTCTGCTGCAGCTGCTGCCGCTGCGCAAAATTATGAAACTAAGGAAATGCTTGGAACTACACAGTTCTATCTACTCTCAATTATTATGTTTATTGGTTGTACTGCTGGTTTAATGGTTATACCTTTTGGTAAGGTTCTCGCGCAACAAGCTGGTCTATCTGCATCAGTTGCTACAACAGCAATTATGTTAATTTCCATTGGAAATGCTTTTGGCCGCTTTGGTTGGGGCGCTGTTTCTGATAAGCTTGGTCGGGTACGTTGCTTGACATTGCTCTTAGCTGTTTCCGGTGTAACCATGCTCCTGCTTAACGCATTACAAGGCGCAATGATGCTAGTAGGTATCGGTATTATCGCTTTCTGTTATGGTGGGTATTTAGGTACTATGCCAGCTACAGTTGCTGACTTCTTTGGTGCTAAGAATCTTGGTACGAATTATGGCGTAGTACTTCTATTCTTCAGTGCTGCAGCAGTTGTTGCTCCGATGCTTGCTGCCCTGGTTAAAGATGCAACAGGCGACTTTAAGAATGCTTTTCTTATCTGCGGAGTTGCTAGTTTAGTTGGTCTGGCAATGACCTTCGTGCTCAAACCACCGGCTGCTAAGGTTTAATGTTAATTATTGGCAATAATTAAAGAATAATACAAATCTATATGTTATCTATAAGAAGCCAAGGAGAATTAATCTATCCTTGGCTTCTTATATTTGACCCCACACTTAACCTCATAAAAGATGCCTGAACTGGCTGTGATAGAGGTCAGCATAAAAACCGTGAGCATCAAGTAATTGCTGGTGGGTGCCCCCTTCAATAATCTGGCCGTGATTGATAACTAGAATTTGGTCTGCCTGCCGGATGGTACTCAAGCGGTGGGCAATTACGAAGCTAGTTCTCCCCTGCATCAGGGAAAGCATCGCTGCTTGAATCTGCATTTCTGTCCGGGTATCGACACTACTGGTTGCTTCATCGAGGATTAGGATAGCTGGATCGGCCAGGATGGCTCTGGCAATAGTCAGCAATTGCCGCTGACCTTGGCTTAAATTACCGCCACCATCGCTAAGTATGGTGTTATATCCTGCAGGTAGTCGGTGAATAAACGGTTCCGCATTGGCCATCCGGGCCGCCTGCTCGACTTCCACATCAGTGGCGTCTAGTCGGCCGTAGCGGATATTCTCTCTGACTGTGTCTGAAAACAGATAACTATCTTGGAGGACAATTCCTAACGATGAGCGCAGGCTATCTTTGGAAACAGTTCGGATATCCTTGCCATCTACATAGATTGCCCCTTGGTTGACATCATAAAAGCGTGTTAAGAGATTGACAATGGTGGTCTTGCCAGCACCGGTGGGTCCAAGCAAGGCGATAGTCTGGCCGGCTTTAGCCTGCAAGTTAATATTCTTGAGTACAGGAAGCTCTGGCCGATAGCCAAAGTTTACATTTTCAAAATGAACCTCTCCCCTGACCTGTTCGAGGGGGTGGGTTGTAGTTTGGTCTGCATATTCCGGCTCTTCATCCATAATTTCAAAAACTCGCTCTGCCCCAGCCAGCGCAGATTGTAGCATGTTAAATTGGGTGGCTATTTCACTTATTGGTCGGGCAAACTGTTTGGAATAACTCAGAAAGCTAGCAATTACGCCAATAGTAATACTGCCCTGCACTGCCAGCCAGCCACCTGCTAAGGCTACTAAGGCAAAACTGAAGTTATTAACCATGTTCATAATCGGCATAATCATCCCAGAAAAAATTTGGGCTTTAATTCCTACTTGTTTTAAGTTGTTGTTAATAGTAATGAAGTGGTGAATCGACTCGTCTTCTCGGCTAAAGGCTTTGACCACCTTTTGACCGGAGATGGTTTCTTCAATAAAACCGTTTAGTTCCCCTAGGTATTTTTGTTGGCTCGCAAAGTATTTGCGACTGCGTTTGGCAATTTTTTGGGCAAGCAAAATCCCTATTGGTACCGCTACCAAGCTCAAGAGAGTTAAGACTGGGCTTAAATATAACATCATGCCGACAGCTCCGATTACCATTAGCAAACTTGAAAAGACTTGGGTAATACTTTGGTTCAGACTGGCACTGATGGTTTCAACATCATTGGTTAAGCGACTCATCAATTCACCATCGGTTTTGCTGTCAAACAGCTTCAGGGAGAGGGTCTGCATTTTCCCAAATAAATCAGTTCTCAGTTCTTTGACAATTTGTTGGGCAACTGCAGCCATTACATAGATCTGCAGCCAGGTAGCTAAGGCGCTAAGTAAATAAGAGACTAGCAGGATTAAGGCGATCCAGGCTAACTTGCCGAAGTCTACCATGTCCTGACCCTTTACCATGGTGTCAATCCCGCGTCCGATTAAGTAGGGCCCCATTAAGGTTAAGAGTGCGCTGATAAATACCAAGAGAAAGACAATTACCAACCGGTGCTTCTGGTGCCCTAAGTACGCCCAGAGGCGTTTTAGTGTCCCTTTAGAGTCTTTGGCCTTCACAGTTGGACCAAATCTACCCCTGCCTTGAAAGGGTCCGACTCCCAGACCTCCCCCACTTTTAGTTTCATTGGTTGTATCTCTTGAAGTTCTATTTTCTTCAGCCATTGCTAACAACCTCCGAACCCAACTGAGAATCATAAATATCCTGATAAACTTTACTTGTCTGCATTAATTCTGCGTGGGTGCCAGCATCCACCAGCTCGCCATCTTCTAAAACCAGAATTTTATCTGCCTCGAGGACGGTAGTGATCCGTTGGGCAATCACAATACAGGTTGCAGTTTCCAGCGGTTTTTTGAGGGCATTTTGGATCAGGGCTTCGGTGGCTACATCAACTGCACTAGTACTGTCATCTAAAATTAGGATGAGTGGCTGTTTGATTATTGCTCTCGCAATTGCAATCCTTTGTTTCTGCCCTCCAGAAAGGTTAACCCCCCGTTGTCCAATGATGGTGTCATAACCCTCAGGTAATTTGAGAATAAAGTCATGCGCTTGGGCTACTTGGGCAGCTCCAATCACTTCCTCTTCCGACGCTCCTGGGTGACCCCAGCAGATATTCTCTCGAACAGTTCCGGAAAATAAAATAGATTCTTGCAGTACCATACTGATTCTACGACGCAAGTCACTTAATTCCAACTCTCGAATATCCTGCCCATCAATTAAAATCTGTCCTGCAGTAACCTCATAAAAACGTGGGATGAGATTAACTAAGGTGGACTTTCCGGCTCCGGTTGCACCCAAAATTGCCACCGTCTCACCTGGTTGGGCTGTGAAGCTGATGTTCCGCAGAACTGGTTCTCCACCAGCTCCGGCATAGCGAAAAGAGACCTGCTGAAACTCTACTTTACCTACCTTGATTGGGACCGATCGCTGTTTATCGGCTGTTTCGAGGGCCTCAGTTGGAATGTTATTTGCTGTTTCCTGACTTTCTGTTGCTGTATCTAGCACTTCTGTAATCCGATCTGCCGAGACTTTAGCCCGGGAAACCATCATTAACATAAAACCGACAATCAATAAGGAAAATAAAATTTGCATCATGTAGTTAATAAAGGCCATCACTTGACCAACCTGCATATTGCCCTGGTTGACCTTAATGCCGCCAAACCAAATTACCGCTAAAATACTCAGATTAAACACTAGTAGCATTACTGGCATGATTACCCCTACTAACCGGGCGGCTTTTAATCCGATCTCCATATATTCCTCATTAACTACCGCAAAACGTTTGGTTTCATAATCAGCTCTGACAAAGGCTTTGACTACCCGTACACCGGTCAAATTCTCCCGGATAACAGTGTTAACCCCATCTAAGGCTTTTTGTACTCGGCTAAAGAGGGGGAAGGCTTTGCGGATAACATAGCTTAAAGCAAGTATTAAAATAGGTACTGTTACCACTAAAATTAAGGACAACCCGGGATTAATGGTGACTGCCATAATTAGGCCACCAAGCGATAACAAGGGTGCCCTCACTAAGACGCGAAGCATCATCAGAACGACAGTTTGGACCTGTGTTATATCATTAGTTAATCTGGTAATCAGGGAAGCTGTTTTAAACTTGTCGATACTTGTGAAGGAAAACCGCTGCACCCTGCTAAATAAATCAGCTCGCAGATCAGTGCCAAAGCCTTGGGCCGCAATACTGGAATAGTAAATACAGCCAAATCCGCCGAGCACTCCTACTAAGGCTACACCGAGCATCAGCAAGCCAGTCCTGACGATATAATCCAAGTCACCTTGGGCAATTCCGTGATCAACAATATCTGCCATCAGCCTTGGCTGCATCAAATCTGTCACTACTTCAAAAAGGAGTAGCAAGGGTGCTAACACCGTTGCCCGCCAATAAGGCTTTAGGTATACTGCTAGTTTAGTCATATAATCACTCCTGTATCAGTTTTGGCGGCTATCCTGCTTTTTATTTAGTCGCCTAACTATTTTGCATCTTAGCATGCTTTCCAAATGGAGTCAATTTTGCAAACTGCAAAATTAATACATAGATTTGCCACGATTTTGTCACAAGCATTAGATATACTAAATTTAAGTAGTAGAAAGGAGTGACTTCATATGATGATGGGACGTTGGATCGGCGACGGTTATGGATATGGAATCCATGGAGGTTGGGCAATGGGTTTTGGGATGCTGCTAAATTTAATCTTTTGGGGAGCCTTAATCTATTTTGCCATCCGCTTTTTTAGAAACCATCGAACAGGTGGTTGTTGTGATGGTGGGCATGGGGAACAAGATTCGCCAGCCAACCCAGTGCAAAAAGCAAATCTTAATCCGGAAGAAATCGTCCGCGAAAGGTATGCCCGTGGTGAAATTAACCAAGAGCAATATCGGGAAATGCTTGAAACCTTAAAAAAAGAAGCCCGTGAGTAGTTGAAGTGAACCCTGTTTGGTGGACAGTAATTAAAGCACCTATCGTAGTATTACTTTATTTTACGCAAGCTGATATCGTTTTTCAAATGGTGTCAGCATTGTTTTTGGCTGGATACGCTCATAATTCAGAAGTTTATATTGTGCCATGTAAAAACCTCCTATCATAGTTTTAATTCTATGATAAGAGGTCTTTTTTTGCACTGTCCGAAATTAGGGGTTCAGTTCAAATCACAGGTTTCTTTTTTGTTGGAAAGCAAGTATGGCATAATAAAGCTTTCTTGGCAGCTAGCCTTTCAATTTAAAGGTATTGCAGCAAGTTCCATCCGAACTGTTGACCCTTCTATCACCCGAGGACATTACTTCTATGCTATCGGCGTGACATTCAAAATTCTTGTTAAAGTTACACTCTTCGCATTTACAAGAAGCTACTTTCATTAATATCCCTCCTTCTGTTTGGATATTAATATTGTCTCCATTCCGTTAAATAATACTCTTTTTTGATATAATAAAAAACTTAAGCTAGACTCGGTAAAATTCTTTGTACACATTAAAAGGGTTCGGCTAATTTGCCAAACCCTTTTAATCGTTACTCGTAGGTCTTTTTTTCTTTTTTAGGTTTTTTATCTTCTTTTGGTTTCTTTTTGTCTTCCTTTTTGGGTTCTTTGCCTTTAGCCATGGTAATAGCTCCTTTCATTTTAAGAAGAAATCTTAAAGTGGAATGAGCATATTATACCATATTTTTATTTAATGTGCATCGCAGTATATTGCTGTATTTATTAACCCTTCTTCAAAGCTTTCGCTACCTTCCTTGGTTATTATTTACCAAGCTCAGCACTAATCAGCTCCATAATTTTGGCCTTTGGAGGTACATAGCCAGTTATTTTTACCTTACCATTGATCACTAAAGCGGGGGGAGACATGACACCATAAGCCAGAATTTCCTTTACATCGGTTACCTTAGCTACATCTGCATCGGCATTAAGTTCTGCCAGGACATCGAAGACTAATTTCTCTAGGTTATTGCAGTTCATACAGCCTGAGCCGAGGACTTTGATTTCCATCCTCTCACCTCCCTCCGCTATATAGTAGATTCTCGGAAACTCTCAAACCAGTTGTATCAACTGGTTTTTTGTCTGGG
>CAZKEO010000115.1:0-6401 GCA_964551785.1 uncultured Eubacteriales bacterium
CATGGTGGTGTGGGAGGTCGGCCACTCAAATAATGGGTGGCCTCCTACCCGATTCGAAGAAAATAGCGGATATGATGGTGATCAGACAATATCGCCAAGGTTTAGCATTGAGTTATGTGGGAGAGATGCGATCGCTCCAACTAACGCTGCCTCGCTTTATATTCATTCAAATTCATCGGAGCAGCACCTTTCATTTGGAGAAATTAGTTCGCACTTGTATAGTTATCTAGTACGGTCGAATACGATGAAAATTCTATCCACCTGGCATAACCTATTTATGGAAACGCAACATAATGCTCGCTAAAATATCAATGATAGTATTTTTTCGTTTTAATTCTAAGGCCTTTGGCAGACATAATTCATGACAACATAAACATTCAATACATTTGCTGTAATCGATTTGCTTGGTAGTGCTTTCAATGGCTTTTACAGGGCAGCTATCTACACAAGTGTTACATTGTATGCATTTCTTGGGATTAATGATAGGGCGTGACTTTAAAAGGTCGATAACTCGCCCCAGAGCTTTGCTATTATTTTTGGGAATGCTACCGAAATTCTTAGGAAGTTTAAAGTTTTTAAATCGAGGAATTTCTTGATAATCCCCACACAGCTCAATATTTTGCAGAGTGGATTCCCCGAGGTTTCTTTTCACGGCAGCACTAAGTATAGGGATATCGGTTAAGCCGATCCCTAGCATATTAATTGCAATAGTATCTAAAGCAAGGGGATCGGTACTTATTAGAATTTTTCCAGAGTTATAGGGTGTGCCAGCCGTAGGGCCTTCGCCTTGCATAGCGTTGATCCCGTCCATGATATGGAGAGAAATTTTTGTAGCTCTATGAATGTCAACTAGGATTTCCCCAAACTCCAAGGTGTTAGGAGCTTCTTTATGATATTCGGCTTTTCTTAACCCTGGGATACAGCCGAAAACATTTTTAACAGCACCTGTATAGATTCCTGCTGAGTGAGTCTTCAGTTTTGGTAAATTGATAATTAAATCAGCATCAAACATAGGCTTTGCTATATACATTTTACCCGTGGGAGAGCTTTCCGGAGATATTTCCACAACACCTTCCCTATCAAAGTTCTTTAATTCGGCACCTTCTTGTTCAGCAACAGCCTCAAGTCCGGAAACAGTAAAGCTTTTAGCGGTAGGTGCTATACCGGCAATCGCTCCCCCTGCACTATCCCCAATCCAGACAGTACATTGTTTGCTATTTAGTATTATGGTAATAGCCCTTACGAATTCACAATGGGTAACTGCGGCAGAATCAGAAGTCTTTGGCCCAATAAGATTAACTTTGAGTAGTACCTTCATCCCAGGATGAACAAATTCTTCCCATCCACCCAGCAATTCCATTCCACTATTAATTTTCTCTATTAGGTTCTCTACACCATAACTTAGACATTCTTGCATTATTACTTTACTCATAAGAACCTCTCCCTATTTTCCAAATCATCTATATTATAACTAATGCCCCAATATACCTAGATTTTTAAAAATCCTTGAGCTGGGCAACACGTAGGAGAAGTTAGGCTATGAAACTAAAAGAATGATTAGAGGTCCTCTTTCCATTCATAGACTAATTTCATGGTTTGTTCCTCCTCTACTGCTAAATTAAATAACGAGCATAAATGTAGATGTAAGCGATTAGGAAAGAGAGCAAGATCAGCGGAAAACCGTATTTCATATAGGTAACAAACTTAATTGGGTAGCCCTCTTTGGCTGACATGCCGGCCACAATCAGGTTAGCGCTTGCGCCAATTAAGGTACCGTTACCGCAAAGACAGGCTCCTAGTGCCAAACTCACCACAGCGCTTCCAGATTGCCGACCCCCATGTTACCCATTTCCTGAATCATCGGAATCATGGTTGCTACAAAGGGTATGTTGTCTAGGAAGGCGGAGGCAATTGCGCTGAGCCAAAGTATAAACATGGCAGACGCATCGGGCCCACGATGGTAAGCCCAAGAATGGAGATTTTTGCGGTCTGTGAGCACTTCCTTTTCACATAGACGGAACAAAAATTGAGGCCAATGCCAATAAATATACCTTCGTTTGGAAAAAGACAACAACCAAAAATAAACATAAGATGCAGGAAAAAGCCAAGGTATTTCTTGCAAAACTAAATAAAGAATTCAATACCGATATTCCATTAAGCGAATCCGCAATTACAGCATAACCGAGCTGCAGAGGGCTCTGGAAACAATGGAAGAATTCCTGGAAAAACAAAAGAAATATGATCGTTACAACGAAACCTTTGCTGGTCGAAATAGTTTTTCTAAGACTGATACGGATGCCACCTTTATGCACATGAAGGAAGATCATGGCTTCCGAAGATTTTTGATGCGTGGTAAAAAGGATGTTAAAACTGAATTTCTGATGCTGAGTTTTGGTTATAACATCAATAAGCTGCATAACAAAATACAAAAAGATAGATGTGGCCGCTTATTGCATGAAATAGAGGTTGCTAAATCTGCATAGGTTCTCAGTAGGGAAGATTTAAGAGAGATTTAACAGGATCCTCTTTTTTTGTGTTCCTAGAAATAAGTTAAGAGTGTAAAATCAACTGAATTATCGCTGATTATTTAAACTCTTATTCTTGCTTGAAAGTGAAAAGGAGCTGCCTTTTCATGAATGTCATTTGACATCATTCTGAGACAGCCCCTTTTAGTATTGTTTAGTTACTGGCCTTGATATTTAAGGTCGCAGTCATATTCCAGTGTAACCGGGCATCAGTACTTTCTGGAAGTACTGTCAAGGTGTAAGTCATATCGCCATTTTTCTTTTCACCATAGGACTTAATTTGGTCAACCTTACCAGGTAGCTTAAGGCCAGGGATGCCATCAAAAGTGATAGTGACAGCACTACCACGCTTGATTCTGACTACATTAAGTTCAGTTAGGTCAGCTGATTTAATTTGCCACTGAGATAAATCTGCTAATTGTAAGACTGGAGCACCGGGGTTAACATATTCTCCGGGTTTTACCTCTAAAGCTGCCACAGTGCCGGCAAAAGGAGCACGGAGTTCACTTTGGTTTAAGGCACTTTGGGCTTGCTCGACAGCGGCTTTCGCAACCGCTACATCTGCTTCAGCAGCACTTATTACTTCTGAACGAGCACCGGATTTGGTCAGTGTTAGTTCGGCCTGAGCTTGTTGCCAAGCAGATTGAGCGCCTTGACAGGTAGTCTTAGCCTGCTCCAATTGTTGGAGGGAAGCTCCCTGCTGCTCAAATAAGGCCTGTGTTCGTTGCTGGTCAGCTAGGGCGGTTTGGTAAGCCGACCAAGCGTGGGCTACGGCTGCTTGCTTAATCGTTAGCTCTTGGGGTCTTGCTATTGCCTTGGTGTTAGCGAGGTTGGCCTTAGCCCTTGTCAATCCAGCCTCTGCTTGGTGCAGACCAGCAAGGAGGGTTTGATTGTCCAGCTTTAATAATAACTGCCCCTTGGTGACCTGATCGCCTTCCTTGACAAGAATTGTTGCCGCAATCCCGGATACTGGTAAACTAATGCCGGCCTGCAGGACTGGTTCTACCATCCCTTCAGCAATTATTTCGGCACTAGCTTTAATTGCAGGTAGGACTGGGGCTTGGCTGGCGGGAACCGCTTTGTTGGCTGAACTGGACCAGGCCCAATAGGCTCCTCCTATCACAACAATAGAGGCTAAGCCAATTAGTACATTTTTAAATCGCATAACCTGTCTCCTTTTATTAAAAGATTTTATTCGTATGCCAGTACTTCTCGGACGCTCAAGTGGGAAGCCCGCCGAGCTGGGAGTAAACTAGCCAAACCAGCTAAGATTACTACCACCACTAACCAGACGAGTGTTCCAGTTGTGGAGAAGGTAAAAGTGAGGGGGGACTTCAGAAAGCCATTTCCGATGGCATTACTTAGAACCTTACTCAAAGGTAGTGCTAGGATTGTCCCCAGTAACCAGCTAAGCAACCCTATCAAGATACCTTCTACTAAAAATACTTGCAAAACAGCGCCATCTGAAGCACCAATTGCCCGCATTACCCCAATTTCCCTGGTGCGTTCTAGAACGTTAATGCTCATAGTACCCATAAGGCCTAAGCCTCCAACAACAGCCAGGAGTACTGCCATGATAATTAAGAATACCACCAGGATGTTAAACTGCAGTTCAATCCGCTGACGCAAATCAGTAGTAGTCTCAGTGGAGCTCACCTTTAAACCTTTGTTCTTGAAATGCTGTTCCAGGTTTTTAGCCACTTGGGCCTGATATGTCCCTTCATGGTGGGCAGTTACAATCTGAACAGCTCCAGCCCGGCCGACGTTCCCATCAATCTGCGCAAAATAGGGATAATTGGCATAGGCGATGGGCCCGGTCATGACGCCCCTCACCAAACCGACAATCTTCCAGTGGGTCTCCTTACCTTTTATCTTAAAGGTCACTTGGCTCCCGATTTTAAGGTCAGGCTCTTCCGCACTAATAGTTGTGTTAATGACCAGAGCATTTTCATCTTCCGGCAGTAGCCAGCGCCCCTGTAGTAAAATTGGCTTTAATAATTGGGTGTTGGCTGGTGGTGCGACCAGGTAATAATTTTCACTTTCGCTCTGATCTGGTCGCTGGCGGCGTACTCCTAACCCACCCCAACATTCAGCTTGAATTACCCCAGGCACTAAAAGCGCTTCTTTTTCGATGAGATCAACCCGTTGTGAGTGATTAAAACTAACCTGAACATCATACTTCCAATAGTCCAAGGCGTCATCTAAGGTACGACTCAAGGAAGCCTTTACGCTGAATACTCCGATGAAAATTGCCCCACCTAAGGTTAGCGTGACAAGGGTGAGTGCTAATCTGCCCTTCCGGCGAAAAGTGTTGCGCAGGGAAAGTAACAAGGGTCGTGGTAAAAAGCTAACCTTGCCAAGCAGGCGGTCCAGTCTACTCTTGCCAAAGCTACCCTTACTACCAAGTCCATAATCGCTGATAGCTACCCGTACTGGTACCCGAATACCGTTGATTACTGGCACTAGGGCAGCCAACAGGGGCACAATCAAACCTACCGCAATCTCTAAGAGAAGTACTTGGCCGGGGATACTATAATTGGCGACATCAAAATTTATTAAGTTCGCCATGTAACCTGTAAAAAGTCTAGCGCCAACAGCACCCAAAGGAATGGCAAGCACCAGTGCCAACAGACCAAAACTGAGCACTAGTCCAAAGTACATGCCCATGATCTGTCTGTTTTCCGCCCCGATGGATTTCATGATTCCGATATGACGGACCTGTTGGGTCATAATTGCTCCGATTGTATTTACTACTAAAAAGCCGCTCAGCAAGAGGGCTAAGCCTCCTAATATACCTAGCACCATCAACATTGGCTGGACACTATCGTTAGCAGGGTGCTCCCCAGGAGTGGGTACCCAGGCATAAAAGGTCTTACGGCCGCTTCCTTCAATTTTATCCTGGACTTTATTAGCAACCTTTTGCACTTGATCCTTAGTTAGCCCGGTACCGGTAACTCGAACCTGCATCAGGTCATAGTCCCTGGAATAACCCAGTTGTTCTAAAGTATCGTAGGTAATATAGCCAAAAGCCCGTCCTACGAAAACTGCCGGAGGCAGGTTAACATCATGGACTAAGCCTGAGATGCAGACGGTGCGCTCTTTGCCCTCTGGAGTCTTAATCAGCACCTCATCGCCCACTTGAGCTTCGGTCAGACCTAGGGAGGCTCTTTCAAGCAGGAGTTCTCCTTTGCCGGGAGGCCAAGCACCCTGCTCAGGCATAATTTTATTAATTTTCATAGCTTTAAAATCTGAGATGGCACTTAACTCCAGATCTCGCCAGCGATCTTGCCCCAGTTTAAGGCGTACGCTGATACTACGTCTACCCTCAGCTAGTGCGACTTCTTTCATCCCTTGCACTGTCTCAACTAAATCTTGATCAAAGGGTTCTGAGCCGATGTTAGCATCAGCTGGATTAACTGCTGCATAATCATCATTTAGATCGCGGTCCAAGATAATCTGGGAGGTTTTAATGGAGCCTACCGCAAAAACACCAACGGCAATAGATAAAACAACTAACAGAGTACGAGTTTTATTACCCCAGAGGTCACCGAAGACTTTCGCCCAGCGGGGACTAAGCTTCAACATGGGGATTCACCTACCCCGCTCCCGTTAATGATTTCACCGTCAGTTACCTGCACGGATCTGGGGACTCTTTTTACTAGTTCTTGATCATGGGTCACAATTAGAATTGTCTTCCCACGGCTCACCAATTGCTCAAACAATAGAAATACGGCATCGGCAGTCTTGGAGTCTAGGTTACCGGTAGGTTCATCCCCAACAATCATGGGGGGGTCATTGGCTAAGGCTCTGGCTATCGCCGCTCTTTGTTGCTGTCCTCCGGAAATAGCCGTTGGAAGCTTGTGAGCCTGATCAGCC
>CAZKEO010000116.1:0-6400 GCA_964551785.1 uncultured Eubacteriales bacterium
CTATGGCGATAGACGTGGAGTGCTTCAGGTGATTCTGGAGTAATGATTTCCAGTTGGACATCTTGGTTAATGGCACTAGTTAGGTCAACTAACTGACCATTGACCTTACCTGCCAGGGCTTTTTTGGCTAAACCTTTACTAATATCTTGGGCAATCTGCAGTACTGTGCTACCCGGCTGATATTCTCGGACTGAACCGTCCGCCAGTTGGACTTTAATCATGAATTTTCCCTCCTATTTGGCTGGTGCCAAATGCACCTGCTTAATGTTTTTGGGCAAAATAATAAGCCTCATCCCAACTCCTGGGACGAGACTTTGCTCGCGGTTCCACCCAAGTTGAAAAGCCGCTGCTTTCCCCCTTAATTATGCCATAACGGTGGCTACCGGCCGTAGATACACACATTACTTCTCCACGGCAACTCCGAGGTGGTCTTCCCTAAACTTCCTCTAAAGGGGCTTTCAGCCACGTCCCCTTCTCTCTGGAGATTTTAGTTTAGTTACTGTCCTCATCATAGCTTTAAAAGATAAAAATTCTTAAGCTTATTTTAGTCTGCTGCTCTGAAAATGTCAATATTAATCACCCACTTACCTACTCATTTGCGCACAGCTCACAACCTTGACATAGGCGCACCCTGGCTCCGAAGACACTTTTTAAGGTGTTGACGGTATTGAGATACTCACCATTGTCTTGAAAATGTAGCACTACTTCCCTGGGCGCGAGGGTAATCAACGCACTGACCAGCAAATCTTCGTAGTTAATCTCGGAGCTTTGCTGATCTAACATCAAACCTTCCAGATCGTCACTTTCGATAATTTTCAGCTCTTTGTCGCGGATTAAAAAGGCATCTGCAACTGTCATGGTGACATGCACCAAGTCAATCCTCGGTTCTTGGGCATCCACAAAATATTTTAGCAGGCGAATAAACTCCTTATATTCCCTTTCCATGATGAAGTCATCAACTGCTCGTTCGACAGATTCCTCTAACTGGTTGACATATTCCTTCAGGCGAAATTTGATGAACCCATCCACCACCAACTGATTATTGAGGGCTAGATATTCTTGTAGCTTCTGCAGGATTTGTACTTTCCGGTTGATCTTATAAAGCTCCACCTCACTGGCTGTACTACAGCCGTTGTTGAGGTTCCGAAAAGCATAATCGTAAATAGTTCTGCGTTCATCATTATTGAAATAGTAGTAGTTTTCTAGAATAATCTCTTCCAGCAGTTCTTCTTCCCATTCGGTTACAATAGCCTCTGAAACTGCATTGGCAATATAGTGGCGGAAAATATTTGAGATATCTTCATCTGAATAGCTCCAAGGGCCCCTCCCGTTGATATTATAACCGATAAAATTAATATCTCCGACAGTTGTTTCGGCCATCGATACCGCAATTCCATTAGTTTGAAGGTTTTTCAACTCACCATCCAATTTTGCTTTGAGAAAATTGAAGTGGGTGGTTGCTCCAATAGAAATTGGCTCAATCATGCTTCCTCCCCCTTTCGGATACCATATTATATGTACCATGCTGAAAGAATACGCCCTTATGCCTAACAGTTGCTAAGATTGAATTGTCAAACACCAACCTCTGCAGGTTGGTGTTTGTATTGATTTTAGCTTGCCCTACGAAATCTGCTGTTATACTACCAACTGGCAGCATTAACCAGCTCAGCCGCCACAGTGTTGCTGAAATAACCTGCGCAGTTCTTTGATTCTGTCAGAACTGAGCTTGGCATTTTCCGAAAAAAATTTTTCGATTTCCGGGTACTCCTGGAACCGGCTCTGCTGGTAGAGGTTACTCAAGGCCAGTTCATAGGCGATAGCTTCTTTTAAGATTTTGCGAGGTTTCACCTTATCCCTCCATCTGCTTTCA
This sequence comes from uncultured Eubacteriales bacterium, assembly GCA_964551785.1. Taxonomy (GTDB): domain Bacteria; phylum Bacillota; order Carboxydocellales; family JAJZTU01; genus CAZKEO01. The sequence continues at coordinate 1,871 of CAZKEO010000116.1, forward strand.
CACGGAAAGCTATTTTGAACATCAGGACTTAAGTTGCTGCATACTTTTCCAAATGACATGTAGCTCACTAATCCTGTTCCAGCCTTCGGTTTGAAATTCCTGATACCTTGCTTTGAGCTGGGTTTGATCAGCTTCGGATAGTTCTGCATAAAGACTATTCAAGGTTTCTTCTGCTCTAATAATCCGTTCGATTAATAAGCGAACTCCTTCAGACATGTTTCTTGCCCTCCATCATTTGTTTTAAAGCAGCAATGGCTCTAGGGCTAATCATAACTTGTTCACCGGATAACCCAATGCTATCCAAAAAGTCTTGGGGTAATTCCTTGCCCTGAAGAACGGTGTAGGAGATTTGATCTTCCATTTCCCGCCACATCTGATCCATTTGCTGCTGGTTTAGGCCATGAACACTTGCAGTTGATGGCCGTCCGCCAGTTTTGTTACTCTTTCTGGCTGCTTCCTGCATCCGCAGTTTGCTAGAAAGATAGCTCTCTTTGATGCTGGGCTCAGCCCTTGGTTCCTGAACCAGAGGTTCGATTGCTGGTGCTACTATTGGCGCTGGGATTGTTGCTTCTACTTTTGGCTCTGGGACTGTTGCGGCATTTTGGGCAATTGGTTTGGCACTCACTATAGTTTCCAGCTCCACCCGGGGTACTGGAGTAGGCTTGATTCTGGTCGGTAGTTCCAGCCCCGCAGGAAGTTTAGTGGAGATTTTCTTGTTGATTGTCATTGCTTTCCCCTCTTTCTTGAGCATCAATTTAGCTCTTGCATAAGTGGTCATTTACTATTTATCTTATTCACTTTATCCCCTGGTGGTGATTTTTGGTCCTGAAGTTCGTGCAAGTTTGCGTTTCTGCAATTTTTTCTAATTTGGGCACTAGCCTATGTAAATACTTCACCGTTCAAAAGCTCCTGCATAATATGAAGTAGATACTGCATCTCATACTATTTAACTAGTACTTTTGACAGTGTCAAAAAAACAAGAAGTTGAAAGGAGGCATTCCACGTGTCTGAAGAAATTAGCTTAGCTTGTCACAAAGAAAAAGATTTCGAAATTGACTGTTTACGGGTTGATAAGGTTTTTGATGCCTGTAGCACCCGGTTATGTGAAACCTTTGATTTTGATACTGAAGCCGATTGCCATCACGGCGAATCCGGAAGTATTCGGTTTGCAGACATTGCTGCCATCATTAACTGTGAAGGCTTAGATGGAGCCGAAGTAAGAGGTCATATAACTAGCAGACCTGGTACCCCGATTGCTGATGTTAAAGTCTGCATCAGAGGTTTCGTCAAAATTACCGTTAGAACAAGAGCTGGTGGTGTTGTCGAATTAGTTCGGAAGGTCAATTTCGAGAGCCGCGTCTTGCTCTATGCACCTAGACCACTTTCTATGGAAGTTAGCGGTGAAGCCTTAATCAGATGCTTAGGTTGTGTCCTGATTCCTGAAGAGCAGGTTATTCGCTGTTCAGTAGGCGTGTTTGTCATCGTCAAAACTTTAGGAAAAGTTGAGCTCAGAATCCCTGTCTTCGGTATTTGTCCTGTGCCTGATGAGTGCACCGTACTCGCCGAAGCTAATGCTTGCGAAGTCTTCCTAAATCCAAATCTCACTAATTTCCCAACTGCAAAAGACTTCTTCCCTCCTCAACAACACCACCACCACCACTGTACCTAAGCCTTTTGCAACCTCACAGCAAAACCCGCCTAGACCTAGGCGGGTTTTGTTGTTTTTCAAGTTAAATTATTATTTTTGTGAACGCGAGAATATTTCCATCTTTCTCGAAAGAAACTAGCTAAGTGAACCTACTCTAATTATGAGGGAGGCGATTTGCTTGAGATTCTTCAGACATGGCTCAAAAAACAAAATGGACTTGGGTACTATGGATTTCCCTCAAACTGGTTGGTGGCTTTGGCATACTGCCGCCATAACAGGCATCTATGCCCTCGGTAAAATGATGACTAAGCGCAACAACTGGGAGTAATGGGTCGGTTCCAAATCGATACAGGGACTGTTTTCACAACACAGTCCCTGTATCAGCTTATTATTTACAGATCTTTAGCTACGGAAAAAATATCTAGTATTTCCCGCACTTCCCTGATTGACAGACGGCGATATTTTAGGTAGAATAGGTAATGTACTTCAGAGGTTCCAATGCCGGAGTGGCGGAACTGGCAGACGCACAGGACTTAAAATCCTGCGGGCTTCATCGCCCGTACCGGTTCGATTCCGGTCTCCGGCACCACTTTAGACACAGAGCTTCAAGGCTTTCAGCCTTGGGCTTTTTTGTTTTATTTGAGATTAGCAAGGCTTTGCTAATCTTATGCAAATCTCATGATTTCTCCCTCATTTTCGTTTAGGTTTTCAAAGCTGGTCAAACGATTCACCAGACTTTCTGTAATATGTAATTTGTGGTAACATAGTACAATTAGAAGGCAATAAAAAAAGAGCCTATAATTTAGACTCTTTGTTTTCGGCGAAAGATTATTTGGTAGGTTGGCGCATCCTACATCTCTTTACAGACCACAATTTGTGGCGTGGCAGCTGCCTGTTCTGCCCTCAAATAACCTTTCGCTTTATCAGGATATTAAATTTTCAATCGCTTTATGCATCTTTATTATAACTTGCGCGCTAGCGGTAGTCAATAAGAAATGACGTAAATAACGTTGTTTTGCGAGATTCATGGTTATTATTGATATTTCTTGCAACTTCCTGATTCAATGTATTTTTTTAATTTCGCCGCAGAAATAGGGTAACACGTCCTAACCCAAAGCTTTCCTCTCGGCTTAATTCTTACGGCCACAATAGTTATTTCATCTATAATTTTTATGTACTCAATGCTACCCTTATTCGGACGACAAGCAACATAATCTGGATTGGCTATTATATCAGGAATAGACTCAACGTGCCGTTTAAAGTCCTCTTCACTTTTGAAATCGTTCTTATGCTTTCTATGTACTTTTTGCGGTCTGCGCCAAGAGCAATGGTAGTTTCATTAATATTTAAGTTGAGCAGTTGGATAACCTTTTCGTCTAGTGTACCTATGTCGTGTATTTGAACATCATCGTCATCCCAATCAATCCTGTTTAACATGTTAGTATCTCCATATCCCAACAAATTATACATAGATCTAATCACACATCTTAACTTTTAGTAACAGCCTGTAAATTCTCCCTGCTCGTACTTACAATCCTGCGGGCTTCATCGCCCGTACCGGTTCGATTCCGGTCTCCGGCACCATTTAACTTCAGAGCTTGAAGGCTTTCAGCCTTGGGCTGACTCCTAAGCTCCTACTAAATATCGACTCAATATCGGCTATGGAAGGTATCACTAGGGTGTTGCCGATGTTTTTGGCCTTTGCTGCTATTTCACTAAATAGTTTAACCTCTTGCACGGTAATAGGTTCACTTTGCTTAAGCAAGGTTGCTAAAACTAGCTTTAGTGCTTCAATATCTTCTAAGCCCAGCAGGTTAAGAACTTCCCTTACCTTATCACTACCTTCTCGGTTAATTAGCTTCAAGTATTCATACATTAGCAGTCCATTTGCTCTGCCATGGTCTACCTGCTTGAAATAGGTCAGTGAGTAACCCATCGAGTGCAGGGCAGTAGTGCCGGTTTGGGCTATTACCACACCACCTAACACTGAGGCATAAAGCAGTTTTTCCCTTGTTGCAAAGTTCATCTCCTTGTCCAGTAACTCCAGACAACTCCCTATTATCTGCATACTTTTTATGGCATAGATGCTGCTGATGTCGTTGGCCCGATTTGAGAGGTAACCTTCCATAGCATGTGATAGTGCATCAATCGCAGTATTGATTGTTACCTCGGTCGGAAGCCCTTCAGTATAAATTGCATCCAGAAAAGCAATTTTCGGGAAGATGGCTGCGCTGGTAATACTGCGCTTGCTTTGAATATTATCATCAGTTAGGATCGAGTACTGGGTTACCTCACTACCAGTGCCTGCCGTAGTGGGAACAGCAATTACAGGTAACGGAGTGTTCGGATATTGCCCTGAAAAGAGTTCCGTATCATCAACCTCGTTAACAGCGAGAATGGCTATCGCTTTGGCAGCATCTAGCGGGGACCCTCCCCCACAGCCGATAATAAAATCGACCCTTTCCCTGCGAGCTACCCCAGCAGCTTCTCTTACTGTTTTAATGGACGGATTTGGTTCAATGGCGTCAAAGATATAATAGGGAATATTGTTAGCTTGCAGTGCCTCCTCTATATCCTGCTGCGATCCATTAATTTTTGCTGATCTTCTCCCGGTAACGATAAGGGCCTTTGAGCCGATATTATTCAACAGAGCAGATTTTTCAGCGATACAGCCTTTTCCTATGATAATTTTCGTAGGCAAGTAGTATTCCATATTCATTTCATAGCACCTCACAAATGTTATTACTAATACGATGAGCATATTTAAAATAGGATATCAACTTTTTTACCTAAATATTATACTTCCGCACATCCCTAAATCAATTCTAACGGGATTCCCGCCGCTGAAGGCTGGAATCCCGTTATTGATATGGGTATACAAT
>CAZKEO010000117.1:0-6361 GCA_964551785.1 uncultured Eubacteriales bacterium
CATCCCGATTTTACCTTTGCGAGCTAACTGATCTATGTTGGGCTTCCTAGCATATTGCAGTGGAGTCTTGTTACCAAGCTCTTCAAGCTTATAATCAGACATTCCGTCTCCTAAAATTACAATAAATTTCATCAAAAATCCCCTTCTCTTCAATTATTGCTACAAAAAGGACAATTCCCAAGGCTATTATTTACTCAATATAACTAGTTTATCAGGCAGTGATAACTCATTACAACTAGTTTAATAGAAGATTAAGGCTAATTCAAGGAAAAAGAGCTTATTCTGTCGGCTAGTTGCTGTTTCAGTTAGCTTTTATTTCTAGATTAGGTTTATTTCACAGCTAAATAGTGATTTATATCACCGCGCCCAAGCAAATCCCAGTATATAATCAACACATAACCAGTCAATTAAAAACACGAGGAGGCGGATTTATGTTTTGTTATCAATGTGAACAAACTCCCAAAGGTGGTTGTACCAAAGTCGGGGTCTGTGGTAAAAATGAAGACCTCGCTAGTCTGCAAGATACTATCATCCTGGGCTTAAAAGGGGTTGCAGCCTATGCCACCCACGCTCGGGAACTTGGCTATACTGATCCTGAAGTGGATGCTATCACCCAAGAAGCCTTATATTCGACCCTAACTAATTCCAATTTCAATTTGAATGACCATATTAATATGACCTTAAAGGTGGGAACTGCCACTGTCAAGGTGATGGATTTACTAGATAGAGCCCATACCAGTAGGTTAGGAATTCCCCAACCGGTGACTGTATCTCAAGATAAAGTAGAAGGTCAAGCCATCCTGGTTTCCGGACATGACCTGTTCGCTTTAGAGGAATTGCTGAAGCAAACCGAAGGCAAGGGAATCAATATTTATACCCATTCAGAAATGCTCCCAGCCCACGGCTATCCCGAACTGAAGAAGTATGCTCATCTGCAGGGTAACGTAGGTAAAGCCTGGTATGATCAAAGACAATTATTCGAAAACTTCCCTGGCGCGATTCTGGTGACTACTAACTGCGTAATGCCAGTTAGAAACGCCAGCTATGCTGATCGGATGTTCACTTATCTAGTTGCTGGAGTAGAAGGTGTCCCTAAAATTGAGGGCACAGATTTCACTCCGCTAATTGAAAAAGCACTTTGCCAACCGGTCAGAAACATCGAATCTGACAAAACCTTAACTACTGGCTTCCATCACGAAAACGTCCTCGCTTTAGCACCTCAAATAATTGAAGCGGTCAAAGCAGGTAAAATCCGACGCTTCTTCGTAATCGCAGGGTGCGATGCCCCCACTAAAGGACGGGAATATTTCCGGGAGTTGGCTCTGGCGGTACCACAAGATTGCGTAATTCTGACTACCTCCTGTGGAAAGTTCCGTTTCAATGACATCGATTTCGGCACCATTGCCGATACCGGTATCCCTCGTTTCCTTGACCTCGGTCAGTGTAACAACTCTGGTTCTGCTGTAAAGATCGCCCTAGCCTTAGCAGATGCTTTTGGCTGTACTGTTAATGACCTGCCGTTGAGCATCGTGCTCTCCTGGTTCGAGCAGAAGGCTGTCGCCATCCTGTTGGGCTTATTTAGCCTCGGAGTGCAGAATATCTACGTTGGCCCGAAAGCACCCGAGTTCCTGACTCTTGGAGTGGTGGAAGTGCTGCAAAAGGCCTTTAACCTCAAACTAATCAGCGGTGATGCCCAAGCAGACCTAGCACAAATGCTGAAGTAAGGCTAGGAATTAGTTTTAAGAAACTTTGCAAGAAGGCTATAACTGATTAACCAACTATTGCCATACAAATAAATTTGTGTTAAAATGACCACAGTACACTTTTGTACCGTGGTCATTTTTTTGTTTTGTATAAATATAGATTGGAGTGATTTAATATGGGCCAAAGCCGTTTAGGTAGGAAAAAAGCTGAAACTAAAACTAAGATCTTCACAGTAGCACTTCAGCTATTCTTGCAACAAGGTTATGCTAATACCACAGTTGAACAAATTACCGAAGCATCGGATGTGGCAAAAGGTACTTTCTTCAATTATTTTCCGACTAAAGATGCCCTCTTGTTTTACCTCGGCGAACAGCGAGTAGCTCTAACTCAGGAGCTACTTGGTAAAGAACTGCTCCATATCCCAAGTGCCCAAGGTAAAATTTTTGCTGTATTAAAAGTTTTTGCCCAAGCAAATGAAGAAAACAAAGAAATCACAGCTTTAATTGTCCGAGAAATGTTCCATAAAATCTTTACTGATTTCGAGCCGGAAAAAGCAAATCAGTTACAATTCCGAATGTTACTCGAAGAAATTATTGTGCTAGGGCAGCAACAAGGTGAGTTTCGGCTTAGTTTAACTCCTTGCTATGCAGCCGAGATACTAATCAGCATGTATTTCTTTACCCTCTTTCAATGGCTGGATAGTGGGATGAACTATTCACTAAGTGATGAGTTATTTAGCAAGGCCCAAATTATTATCACCGGGATGAGTTAATTATGAATAAACTGGCTAGAATGATGACTTTTACAGGTATTCTTTTGGGCATGGTGGCCTCAATTTTGATGCAAACCGTCTTAGCCACCGTACTTCCCGATATAGCTAAAGAACTGGGGGGAGCGCACCTTTACGCCTGGGTTTTTAGTAGTTATATGGTGGCCTCTACAATTACCATCCCGATTTTTGCCAAGTTAGCTGATTTATACGGTCGCAAACTCATTTATCTTGGTGGAATGGTCGTATTCCTGATCGGTTCAGCCTTGTGTGGAACTACTACCTCGATGACCTCATTAATCTTCTTCCGCATTATCCAAGGCTTAGGAGCAGGTGCCCTTGCCCCCTCTGCCATTGCTCTTATTAGCTATTTATTTACCATTAAAGAACGAGGAAAAATGTTTGGCCTGTTAGCCTCAGTACAGGTGCTGGCCAATGTAACTGGCCCTATTTTAGGTGGACTAGTTGCCGACAACTTTGGCTGGCGCTGGGCATTCTTTGCTAACTTACCTATCGGCCTCCTGGCGATTATATTTCTGTTTCTAGCCTTATCCGAGCCCGTCCAAGGTTTATCCGCGCTTAAGTTTGAGCAAGTTGACTTTGCTGGTGGATTATTATTAGGCTTATCAACTGTTTTAGTAATTGTCGGTATTAATCAGGCTGGAGCTTTCCATTTACAAGCCTGGCAGTTCTGGGCAAGCCCACTCTTGGCACTGTTGATTTTCACTTGCTTCATCTGGCAAGAGCAAAGACATCCTGACCCAGTTGTACCAGCCCAATTAGTTGCCCTCCGTAATGTACACATATCGATGCTCAGTGCCTTTTTATTAGGCACAGTAATGTATGGAGCAACTATCATTCTGCCTCTATATGGTCAACTTTTATTTGGACAAACCGCCCTGCAAGGCGGCAAACTTTTATTAGCTTTACCACTCGGTATGGGGGTGGGCGGCCTGCTTAGCGGCCAATTAACTAATCGATTTAGTTACACTCAGCTAGCCATCAGTGGTTGGTCCTTAATTGCTACCGGTTTTTTATTGTTGGCTGCTACGGTCAACCTGAATTTAACCTATCTGCCCTTAGCAGGAATAGTCATGTTGACTGGCCTGGGGCTTGGAATCACTTTGCCAAGCTTTCTGCTTCCTGCTCAAAATGCAGTAACAGACAAAAACCAAGCTGTGGTTGGTGGTCTAGTGCAACTTTGCAGAAACGTTGGTGGTGCTATCGGAGTACCAATGTTTACCTTCCTCCTCACCATCACAAAGGGGGTTACGGTTAGTAGTGTTAGGCTCACCTCCTTCCGCACGGTTTTTCTGCTCATGGCACTAGGGTCAGTATTGGGATTAGCTACTGGGTTGCGTTTTAGGGGTTCTAGTTGGCAAGACCAAGTTACCAAAGGGGGAATAAAAGATGCTCAATAAATACATCTTAGCTTTTCAAGAGGTTTCCAGGAAAGATGTCGGTCTAGTCGGAGGCAAGGGTGCTAACCTGGGTGAATTAGTTCAGGCAGGTTTTACCGTACCCGCTGGTTTTTGTATCAGCGTAAATGCCTATAAAAATATCATTGTTGAAACAGGGCTTCAGGAAGAGATTACGCAAATCTTACGCCAGATAGCTTGGGATAACCACAACGAACTAGAGGCTGTTTCACAACAAATTCGTTCGCAAATCATGCAACAACACATCCCCACCACTCTTGAGCAGGAGATCCTCAGGGCCTATTACAAATTAAATCCAGCCGGCGCGAAAGTAGCAATTCGATCCTCTGCAACTGCGGAAGATTTAGTCGATGCCAGCTTTGCTGGTCAACAAGATACCTATTTAAACGTGCAGGGAGAACAGGAAATCCTCAATTCGATCAAATCCTGCTGGGCTTCTTTATGGACAGGCAGAGCCCTTTCCTATCGCCAAAAGCAAGGTTTTGACCACAGCAAAGTATATTTATCAGTCGTTCTCCAGGAAATGGTTGAGGCTGAAACAGCTGGGGTAACCTTTACGGTAAACCCATTAAGCGGTAAAGAGCACGAAATGCTGATCACTTCAGCCTATGGCTTAGGTGAGGTAGTCGTAGCAGGAACAGTATCACCAGATACTTTTACCTTGTGTAAAAAAACCTTAAAACCGTTAACCAAACAGCTGGGTGCCAAAGAATGGCAGCTGCAAACCGTACCTGGAGGAACAGCCACCCTTGTTGATGTACCTTTCGCCAAGCAAAAACGTTATTCTTTATCAGATACCCAGCTCAAAGCGTTGGGTCAACTAGCCTCCCAAGTGGAGCAACATTACCAGTCACCCCAAGATATTGAGTGGGCTTTTGCGCAAGGGAAATTCCACTTGCTCCAAGCACGACCAATTACTACTTTAGAGCACAAATTTACACCTGACTTAAGTCCAGATTTAAGCAAACTATCAAAACTACAGAAATTCATGCTGGATGATTTTATCGAACACTACCCCGAAGCCCCCAGGTGTTTAGACTATGAGGTTGTAACTATGAGCTATCAAGCTTTATTAGATTGTTTCTCTGCTTTTGGAATTAAATTTTCGTCTGCAAAGGAAATTGTTAGTCTTAACAAAGATGGCACGATTACGCTTAACCCTCCTCGTATCAAACCCGCCTTCAGCAAACTCTTTACCGTCCCTGCAAGTTTAATCAAAGCTGCCAAAACCACCTCAGCTCACTGGCATCAGGTCCAAAAACAAAATAACACGAAATTAGCGCAGCTCAAAGAGCTCCCACTGGACAACCTTACCAACGATCAGCTCATCGCTAAATTCGAAGAGCTTTTAGATATGGCTAAAGAGGTATGTGAATTAAGGTTTTTCTATTTAATGACAGCAAGCTGTCTCCCAGTAGCTGCTCTCTCCCTTGTGCTCAGGCTTTTTATCCCAAAACAAAAACGGCCAGTGCTTATTGACTTAGTAACTACCGGCTTGGATTACCAAACTGCCCTAATAGACCGGGCACTAACACAGTTAGCAGTAAGTATACATAAACAACCTGAGCTTCTAAAAACCATTTTAGAAACTCCTGAAATCGAGTTAGCTAAACTACAGAATAAGTTATCTGCAATCCCCGGCGGGCAGGAATTTCTATCCAGTTTGGATGAATTCCTTGATAAATACGGTTGTCGTACAGAGAAAGTCTATCAACCGTTTTCCGGTAAATCATGGTCTGAAGACCCCGAACAATTATTGGTCCTATTGAAAGCAGTATTACAAGATCCACTACTCCGTGAACGAGAATCCAAAGAACTACAACGAAGGGTTAAGCATCAGCAATGGGTAAGCAGATTTGAGCAAAAACTGCTTGCACCTTTTCAGAAGTTATTTAACTGGAGTTTTAACCAGGCCCGAACAAATCACCTAATTCGCGAGGAAACTTTGTTTGCCCTGGAAACTCTGTTTACTTCCTGCCGAAAAATAACACTGGAACTTGGTAAACGCTTAAGCCTTAGCGGATATCTAGCAAAAGCTGAAGACATTATCTATTTAACTAGAGCGGAGATCCCCCAAGTCCTCCAGGAACAATTAGCATCAGCTGAGTGTCTACAGCTAATTACCTCCCGCCAACAAAAATATCTTGATAACCAAGTCTTATGGACTAATACTCTATCTAAACTTTCTGGGCACAAACAAGGCGATAACCACTTGAAGGGGATTACCGGAAGTCCAGGTCTAGCAGAAGGCTCGGTACAAATAATCATGGGAGTACATGATTTTAATAAGTTAAAAAAAGGTGAGGTCTTGGTCTGTCCCTACACTGATCCTACTTGGACACCTTTATTCGGACTAGCAGCTGCCGTTGTAGCTGATACTGGTGGTCCTTTATCCCACGCTGCGATAGTAGCTAGAGAATATGGCATTCCAGCTGTGCTTGGGACAAAA
>CAZKEO010000118.1:0-6308 GCA_964551785.1 uncultured Eubacteriales bacterium
GTTTGCCGGGAATTTGGCTATGGGGAAATTCGTACCCCTATATTTGAACATCCAGAGTTATTTCAGCGCGGAGTAGGGGATACCACGGATATTGTCGATAAGGAAATGTATACTTTCGAAGACCGGGGTGAACGTAGTTTAACTCTCCGTCCTGAAAATACCGCCTCCGCAGTACGTGCTTTCATTGAAAACAAATTGGGGGCTCAGGCTCAACCCACTAAATTGTACTATATGGGACCAATGTTTCGTTACGACCGTCCCCAAGCAGGTAGATACCGTCAGTTTCACCAGTTCGGAGCAGAGGTTTTCGGCGCAGAAGACCCAGCGGTAGATGCTGAAGTAATTACCATGTTGATGGACTTATATAGCCGACTTGGCCTCACCAATCTAGAATTGCATCTCAACAGTGTGGGTTGCCCGACCTGTCGTGCTGAGCACCGCACTGCTCTGCAGAATTACCTGCAGGAAAAATCAGCTGGACTGTGCCAAAATTGCCAAAGCCGCTATGAACGCAATCCCATGCGGATCCTGGACTGCAAGAATGCAGCCTGTCAAGCATTGACAACAGGAGCACCAACTACTGCTCAACACTTATGTCCTAACTGTGCAGACCATTTTGACAAAGTGAAAAGCTACCTAGATTTACTGGGCATTAGTTATATTATCAATGAACGGTTGGTCAGAGGTTTGGACTACTACACGAATACCGCCTTTGAAGAAATGGCCAAAGGAATTGGAGAACAAAGCTCGATTGGTGGAGGCGGACGTTATAATGGCTTAATTGAACAGGTTGGTGGTGGGCCGGTCCCAGGGATTGGTTATGCGATTGGGATCGAGCGTGCTCTGCTTACCATGGAACAACAGGGAGTTAAGTTTCCAGAGCAGTCACCCTTTGATGTCTTTATTGCTACTATTGATACCGAAGCTAGCGGACCAGCCCTGGTCCTGCTGACCAAACTTCGCCAGGCCGGCATGGCTGCAGATAAAGATTACCTAGGTCGCAGTTTAAAGTCTCAAATGAAGTATGCCGGGAAATTTAATGCCAAGGTTACCTTGATTATGGGAGGCACCGAACTCCAGCGAGGGATTGTGATGGTTCGGGATATGGTTGCCGGCAGCCAGGAAGAAGTTGCCCTAGACCAAGTAGTAGAATTCTTAGTAGCTAAATTAAAGCAGAGCGGCAAAATATTAAGGGGGAAATAGAGATGTCAGAAAGTATGCAAGGTTTAGAACGCACCCACAGTTGTGGGCAATTAAGAATAGAGGCGGTAGGGCAGCAGGTGACCCTGATGGGATGGGTGCAAAGGCGTCGGGATCATGGCGGGCTAATATTTGTAGACCTCCGGGACCGAGACGGAGTTACCCAAGTGGTTTTTAGTCCAGAACTGCAGCAAGAGGCCTTTCAGAAGTCAGAGCAAATTCGTAACGAATACGTTTTAGCTACCGTAGGGGTAGTCCAAGCTCGTCCCGATGGTACAGTTAACTCTAATCTGGCTACTGGGGAGATCGAAGTCTACGCTACAGAGGTGCGGATCTTAAATGCTGCTAAAACACCCCCCTTTTACATCCAAGATGATATTGAGGTGGATGAGAACCTTAGATTGCGTTACCGTTATTTAGACCTTAGAAGACCAGAAATGCAACAGGCTTTATTCCTACGTCATAAAGTTATCAAGGCCATGCGGGATTATTTAGATGATCGTGGTTTTCTGGAGATTGAGACCCCGATGCTCACTAAAAGTACTCCAGAGGGAGCACGTGATTACCTAGTGCCCAGCCGAGTTAACCCAGGCAAATTTTACGCACTACCACAGTCCCCTCAGATTTTTAAACAAATCTTGATGGTGGCTGGGATGGAAAAATACTTCCAGGTTGTTCGTTGTTTCCGTGATGAAGACCTCCGGGCTGATCGGCAGCCAGAGTTTACTCAGCTCGATATGGAGATGTCCTTTATTGAACAGGATCAACTCCTAGAGCTGATGGAAGCAATGGTTGCTTATGTGGTGAAAACTAGTCTGGGTCGGGAGATTGCCCTTCCCTTCGCACGCCTGCCATATTCCGAAGCTATAGCTCGGTTTGGTTCAGATAAACCTGACCTGCGTTTTGGCCTAGAGTTGGTGGATGTAGCTGACATTGTAGCTGGTTCAGGGTTTAAGGTCTTCGCCTCCATCGTGGCAGGCGGCGGCCAGGTTAAAGGGATTAATGCCAAGGGTTGTGCTGTCTTTAGCCGGAAAGAAATTGATGACCTCACTAAATATGTCTCTATCTATGGTGCCAAGGGTCTGGCCTATATTGTTGTGACCGAAGAAGGACCAAAATCACCGATTGCTAAGTTCTTTACCGAAGCGGAAATGACGACCTTATTAGAGCGTTTTGGAGCTGAACCAGGTGACTTAATCTTCTTTGTAGCTGATAAGCCGAAAATTGTCGCAGATGCTTTAGGCCATCTCAGAGTACATTTAGCCGAAAAACTTGGTCTAATTAAAGCTGACGAACTGAACTTCCTCTGGGTTACTGATTTCCCACTGCTGGAATGGGCTGAGGAAGAAAAACGCTATACAGCGATGCATCATCCGTTTACCGCTCCACATGATGCGGACTTGCCACTGATGGCTACCGATCCTGCTCAGGTCAGAGCCAAAGCCTATGATATCGTCCTCAATGGGGTCGAAATCGGGGGTGGTAGTATCAGAATTCACAGTCGCTCCGTGCAAGAGCAAATGTTTAAGCTCTTAGGCTTTAGTCCAGAAGAAGCCGTCGAAAGGTTTGGCTTTATGCTAGAGGCCTTTGAATACGGCACGCCTCCTCACGGCGGGTTGGCCTTCGGGATTGACCGCTTAGTGATGCTCTTAGCGCAAAAGGATTCCATTAGGGATGTGATTGCCTTCCCAAAAACCCAGAGTGCGACCTGCTTGATGACTCAGGCTCCTTCCGAGGTTGATGCTAAACAATTAAAGGAATTGCATATCCGGACTCAAGTGCTGGCTAAAAAATAAATAAGCCAAAGGACCTGAAGGCGAAGGAAAACTAAGCCGTTGGGTCACAATTAACGTTGGTGATAAGTTAATCCCGTCTCCGCTGTAACAACAGTAGGGTGGCGGGATTTTTTTGTGTGTTAAAGATAGTCTGAATAAAAGAAAATGACTAGTCAATTCTGAGTATAATAACATTAGGCAGAACAGGAGGTAAATGTCAGTTTATGAAGAATAAAGAGATTAATACAGAGAAAAAACAATAAATTGGTAGAAAAAGCAAATTCGACAGGGACGAGTGAAAATGGAGGAGTAAGTTTATGCTTAAATGGAAATTGAGGGGTCAGATGGTTGCCGGTTACCTTGTCTGTGCCATTTTATTTGGGGCGTTCGGCTGGTATAGTTATATTATCTTAGGTGACACGCATGATACGATTGAGGTATTTAATGCCAAGGACTATCCATTAGTAAAAAACTACGAGAATATTAAAATGTTACTTAGTGCCCAGGCGAATGATGAACGGGGCTTTTTGCTAACAGGCCAAGATAGTTTTCTACAATCAGAAGACAAACGGTCAGGCGAAGCCATGGCAACTATTGACAAATTGAATGATTCAGGGGAATTTGATGTGGCAGTACAAAATGAAATAGCCCAACAATACCAAGCCTTTACTGATGCCAATCATAAGGTCGCAACTTTGTATAAAGCCGGGCAGGTGGAAGCTGCCAAAAGTTATTCCTTGAAAGAGGGGCGGGATGTCCGGAAGGTATTGGAAGAAAGGCTCAGTAAGCTGTTAAAAGAAACAGATGAGGAGTTAACTGCCGAATTAGCAAAAGGTGGTGCCGCTCTGGAACATAACATGAATGTTACAATTGGTGCCAGTATAGCCCTGCTCCTGCTGGGTGTGATAATAGGCTTCTGGCAGGCCAAACGTTTGACCCAACCAATTGTACAATTGGTAACAGCAAATCAGGCCTTGGCTGCGGGGGATTTACGGATTTCCGAGTTGAAGATCCAACGTAAGGATGAAATTGGGGATTTGGTTACTTCGTTTAATGGGATGTTACGGAATTTAAAGAACCTAGTAACCCAAGCTAATTCCTCCTCAGTAGAAGTAGCCTCAACTAGTAATGCTTTATCCTCCATTGCTAATCAAGCCTCCCGCGCTACTCAGCAGGTAGCAGTTGCGATGGAAACAGTGAGCAGTGGTAATGAGAAGCAGACTAAGCGTGTTCATGACTCGGTGAAGATTGTCGATGAGCTGATTCATACCATTGAGCAAATTGCCAGTGGTGCACAGGAACAAGCCCAGAACGTCTCCCAAACCTCGCTGTTAGTAGAAGAAATGGCCCGCGGGATTGAACAAGTTTCGGAAAATGCCATTAGCGCGGCGGAAACTGCGGCAGAAACTGCTGAAACTGCTCAAAAGGGTGGAGAATCAGTGGATCGCACGATTTCTGGCATGAAAAAGATTAAGACCACTGTTTTAGAATCAGCCAATCGAATTAGAGAGCTTGGTGAACAATCACAGAAAATCGGTGAGATTATCCAAGTAATTGATGATATTGCCGAACAAACCAACCTGCTGGCGCTCAATGCGGCGATAGAAGCTGCTAGAGCTGGAGAGCATGGCAAAGGCTTTGCGGTAGTCGCCGATGAAGTTAGGAAGTTGGCTGAACGCTCCGGTAAAGCCACTAAGGAAATTGCCACCTTGATTACTAATATTCAGCGAGGTACGAACAACGCAGTGGCCGCGATGGAAGTGGGAACCTCTGACGTAGAACAGGGAGCGATCTTAGCAGATGAAGCGGGAGAAGCTTTAAAAGTAATTATTAAGACTATCAATCAAACTAACCTACAAATTCAAGCAATTACCGTTGCGGCTCGGCAAATAGCAGCTAGTAGTATAGAGGTAGTTAAAGCTATTGATAATGTGGCAGCAATTACCGAACAAAACACAGCGGCTACCGAGGAAATGGCGGCAAGCAGTACTTTAGTTCAAGATACAATTAACGGAATGAACCAGCTTACGCAGGAAAACGCCCAAAGTACTCAAGAAATCTCAGCTGCGACCGAAGAGGTGACTGCTTCTACAGAAGAAATAGCAGCCTCAAGCTTAGTGCTAGCAGATCTTGCTGGAAAGCTGCAGCAGGAGCTAAATCAATTCAAAATCTAGCACAAAGTTCGCTACTATAAATAGCTAAAGATGGACAGCATCTGCCTTGCAATGAAAGACTAAGTATGTTATATTTTAGTTAGCTTCAAGAAAGCGGTTGCAAGGTTTGCAACCCTGCAGTGTGCGTGATCAGCCGGGTAGTTTTGAGCCAACACCAAAACTACGGGAGCCTAAGCTCTGGATGTGGATTGAATGCCTCCTTTGAGTGGACTCAAGAAGTATTCAGGAGGGTACCCACCTGCAAGTGCAGGTTCAAAAACAACGGCCTTTACGGCATAGCGGGGTTCATAAGAACTTTTCTTTCAGAGACACATCTATTTATGGATGTGTCTTTAATATTGCTGGTGGGTTTACTCCGGGTGGTGTGGTTGCCTTCCAGGCACGGTACTCCACTTTTGGTACAAATCTACTGCTCGGTCCCTGCTTCGGCCAAACTCTAATCCTGCGAGTTCTTTGGGTCACAGTGGCCTTCGCTACGGAACCTGCGCCGTGATTTGACAGCAAAAGTTCCGTAAGGTGCCTTGCAGGTAACCACATCACCCTCCGTACCTCACGGGTCGCTTGGGGGTGGGGGATGCCCTGAGGCATATGTCAGTCTGCAAGAAACCGCAAGGCGCACTACTTGACTGCTCAAAGTACTACTTGGTCTTAAGGTTAGGCATACCGTAGAAAGCGCTCAGGGCTGGTGCCTGTTCCGGTGGAGGAGCGATTGGTGGAGCATTGTGTATTTCTTAGTGAAGGTGTATTACAGAAATCACCCCGTGCAATAGGAGGTTGCACGCCCTGGCAGTGGTCATGGACGACCACTTGACAGGGTTTGGGTGATTTCTGTTTACACCGAGCTTAGAAATACTAAATGCGGAACTTAAGCGACAAACCGGAACTGGTACCAGACCGGCAAAGACAGGTAATGGCCTAAACAACCTGCTCAACCAAGACCCCAAATTACTTTGCAGTACTTCAGGTATGTGTTATGATTATTTGGAAAAACTAAGCTCACAAGGGGGCAAAACTGTGCAGCACAGATTCTCGCGGATGGAACTCTTAATTGGGACAGCCGCTTTGGAAAAGTTAGCAAAGTCAAAGATAGCTGTTTTTGGAGTGGGCGGTGTTGGTTCATATACGGTCGTGGCCTTGGCCAGAGCTGGAGTAGGACACC
>CAZKEO010000119.1:0-3069 GCA_964551785.1 uncultured Eubacteriales bacterium
AAGTGCGCTGTCCAGGGACTCGTTCTTTCCAACTTTTATTTCTGACACCTTATTTCCCTCCCTCCACAACTAACCATTGCAGTCAGCGAGTCTTCAACTGCTGCTGTACCTTTTAGAGAGGTGCAAATTAGCACATATCCTAATTATACAGCAACGTAGTAAAACCTGTCAACCGAGTCTCAACCAGGAGGCCAATGGAACTGCTTTCCTCCTAGCAGATGGAAGTGGAGGTGAAACACTGTTTGCCCGCCATGTTCTTTGCAGTTACTGACCAGACGAAAACCCTTTTCACTCAACTCTAGTTGCTCCGCCAGCTGGGAGGCTACAAGATGGAGATGCCCAATTAAACCAGCATCCTCAGGAGTAATGTCGAGAAGTGTCGAGAAGTGCTTCTTAGGAATCAGTAAAACATGCACAGGTGCTACCGGATTTACATCATGAAAGGCAATCACCTGATCATCTTCATAGATTACTTTGCTGGGAATTATTTTTTGGGCAATTTTACAGAAAATACAATCCTGCATTTATCCACCTCCTCCCTAAGATTAGGTTACGTCTTGACCAAACTGTTTACATAATCAATTACAATTTATTCTACATTTTTAGGGTAATTCCTGCTTTTATTGAAAAGATGCTATCTAAACTATCTCACCCCATAGGGCATCTTGATAGTAGTTTTTCAAGAGCACTTTGACTAACTGGCCCCGTTCTGGCTGTTCTGCTGGGAATAAGATACGCAGATAATTACCAGCTAGTCCTTCGTAGATGTTTTGGTTATCAGATTGGCCTGGGGTGGCTACATCTGGTTGATCTAAATCTGCTACACCGGGATACACCGAGGTAGTTACTTCTGTTAGTTCTGTGGTGGTTACCTTGTTGGCTTTTTGTTCGACTATAACCTCAAGTGTTTGCCCAAGAAATTTGCAGGCAAAATCCCTAGCAGCTTGGTTACCTAACTCGATTAAGCGGTTACTGCGGTGCTCTTTGACCTCTGCCGGGACGCTATCAGGCTGTTCTGCCGCGGTGGTGCCTTTACGTGGGGAATACTTGAAGACATGCAGGGCAGCAAATTCCATTTTTTCAACAAATTCTAACGTATGGAGAAAGTGCGCTTCCTCTTCTTCTCCTGGGAAACCGGCTATGACATCTGTGGTTATAGCCAAATCTGGAATCATGTAACGGAGATAGCCTAACAATTTGGCATATTCCATGGTGTTATAACGACGATTCATAGCTTTCAGTGTAATATCACTACCACTTTGCAGTGGGATATGTAAATGTTTGCATACTTGGGGGTAATCAGCTAGCACTGCGACTAAATCAGGAGTAATATCCGTAGGTTCAACTGAACCTAAGCGTAAACGTACTAAGTCCGGGATTTGGACCAAACTGCGGACTAAGCCTGCTAGCGTTAATTCTTCCTCCCAAGTGGGCAGAAGTGCATCGGCTTCGGTATTCTTCTCGAGTAAGTCACGTCCGTAAGCACCGATACAAATACCAGTTAGCACAATTTCTTTAAAACCAGCCCGAACCAAGCGTTCCACTTCTGCTACTACCCGCTCTGGTTGGCGGCTGCGTAAAGGGCCTCGGGCAAAGGGGATGATACAGTAACTGCAAAAATTATTACAGCCTTCCTGAATTTTTACAAAGGCACGCGTACGTTGTTCAGATTTCAGAACAGAAATCTCCTCGAAATCCTCTGCCTCCATAATATTCCTAACTGCGTTAATGGGCGCCTGACCAGCTTTAGCTTTTTCAACTAAATCAACAATTTGGCCACGATCACAGGTGCCAATTACTAAATTTACGACGGGTATTGCCAGAACTTCGCCTGGGGCAGTTTGGGCATAGCAACCCGTCACCGCTACCACCGCCTCTGGGCTGGTATTAGTGGCCCTTCTGATCATTTGGCGTGATTTGCGATTGCCTAGATGGGTAACTGTGCAGGTATTAATCACATAGACATCAGCCGGATCGGCAAAATCCACTATTTGATAACCCTGTTCAAGAAACAGGCTCTTAATGGCCTCAGACTCGTACTGGTTTACTTTACAGCCCAATGTGGCAAAAGCTACCTTTGGTTGTCCCATCAGTTTGAACCTCCTAAATCTCCCCACTGGAACAAGATCATGGTCAAAACTGCCAAACCCGCGGTTTCGGTGCGTAAAATTCTAGGTCCTAGCGTTACCGGTACTACTCCTCGACTCCTGCAAGCGACTATCTCCTCAGGGGCTATACCACCTTCAGGACCGATAAAAACCCATACTTCCTTGGACTCGGTTGGAGCCAGGGTTAACTGCAGCAGCTTTTTCAAGCTCTGTTGTGCTTCATCCTCCCAAGGTACCACAGCCCAGACACCCTCAGGAAGGGAAGCTAGAACTGCTGACCAGTTGGTGAGCGGAGCAATTTCGGGAACAAGATTACGTCGGCATTGTTTAGCTGCCTCCTCTGCAATCCGCTGCCACCTTGCTACTCGCTGCTCAGCCTTTTTCCCCTCCAACTTAACTACCGAACGTTTAGTTTCAACAGGAATAATGCGACTAACTCCTAGTTCGGTGCCTTTTTGGATAATCAGGTCCATTTTATCCCCTTTAGGGAGACCTTGCACTAACGTTACTTTCAGCTCCGGTTCCCGGTTGACAGAGCAAGTTTGGACCACTTTACCAGTAACTGCAGTCTTGGAGGTAGTAGTAATTTCCACTAGGTACTCTGTACTATCTCCCGTAGAGACCGTAATACAATCACCAGTATTCAGTCTTAAAACACGGGTGATATGGTTAACATCTTCACCAGTGATTAGTACTGTATCTTCGGTTAGTTGGTCTGCTGGTACGAAAAATCGGGCCACTAAGCCTCCCCCTTCCGGGCTTGAATAGCTACCCATCCCTCCTGTGGCATCAGCTTACTAATTTGGTATCCGGCTACTTCTAAAGCTGTTACAACCTCTTGAGAGCGTTCTGCGATGATTCCTGAAGCAATGAAAAATCCTACTTGATCCCAAACCTTTACGATAATCGGCCAGGCAAAATTCAGCCTCACGCAGGCGATGAGTTCGATGCTGGCGCTGGG
>CAZKEO010000119.1:3079-6307 GCA_964551785.1 uncultured Eubacteriales bacterium
AGGCTAATATAATCACATCTGCAATGATATTTGCTACCACTATTTGAGCTTGCCCTTCAACAACATCTAGTAAATTTCCTTCCAAGACCCGGACCTGGTCACTAACCCGGTTGATCTGGACATTTTCGGTAGCGACATTTACTGCCACTTCATCCAAGTCTACGGCGGATACTTTGGCGGCGCCTAATTTTGCAGCCACAATGGCTAAGACGCCAGAGCCTGTACCCAGGTCAAAGACCGTTTCCCCACCTTGGAGGTTTTCTTCTAAGGCCTGAATGCATAGTACTGTCGTAGGGTGGGTACCTGTCCCAAAAGCCATCCCTGGGTCTAATTCCACAATTACGTCGGTAGCAGTGGGTTGATAGGGCTCCCAGGTTGGTTTCACAACGACTCTTGCCCCCACCTTTTCTGGCTTGTAATATGCCTTCCAGGACGTGGACCAGTCCTCATCTTCGACGGTGGAAAAATTGAGTTCCACAAAGCAATCAGGCAGATGATATAATTTTAGGTTATTGACGGCATTTTTGATTTCTTCAACCTTGGCTTGGAGATTATTGCCTTCAGGGAGGTAGGCCTTAACGGTAATTTTATTAGGATCTGAAGTATCTTCTGGTAAGGCATGATATTCCCAACGTTGCTCCTCAATATATTGTCTTTTTAGTTGAGGATCCTCGATAATGACCCCCCCAGCTCCCACCTCATGAAAAATATCTGCAACTGCTTCCAGCGCATCACGGTCTGTTATAACCTGTATTTCTTGCCAGCGCATCTGCTTTCCTCCCTGTAGTGCAAAACTTTACAATAAATATTTTATCCCGGACTAAGCTATTTTACTTGAGCCCTAACCCATAAAGGCGTCTTTGACTTTATCGAAAAAACCTTTTTCCTTGGTCACCTCGACTGGTTTTTTACCGCTGATCTCAGCAAACTCCTGTAAGAGTTCCTTTTGACGGTCTGTTAGCTTGGTAGGAACCTTAACTACTACCCGGACATGGAGATCACCCCGGCCACGCCCGTGGACATCAGGGATGCCTTGCTGGCGGAGGCGGAAGGTGGTGCCTGTTTGGGTTCCGGCTGGTACCTTTAACTCGGCTTTGCCCTCTAAGGTTGGTACTTCGATGGCGTCTCCCAAGGCCGCTTGGGGGAAGGCTATTTTAACTTCACAGTAAATGTCATTGTTGCGACGCGTAAAGACTTTATGAGGCTTTACTTTGATAAAGAGATAGAGATCTCCAGGAGGTCCCCCTCTAGTACCAGATTCCCCTTGTCCAGACAGCCTCATGCGAGAGTCGGTATCAACCCCGGCTGGAATATTAATATGAATGGTACGGGCCTTACGAACTTTACCCCGTCCATTACAAGTACGACAGGGTTGTTCAATGATAGTACCTTTGCCTTGACAGGCATTACAGGTCCGGTTCTGGACAATTCGGCCGATGGGGGTGTTTTGGGCATATTGAACTTGACCTGAGCCACCACAGGTAGAACAGGTTTTGGGTTTGCTACCCTCTGCTGCCCCAGTGCCATCACAGGTCTCACAATTCTCAGTCCGCGTAATTTCAATATCTTTTTCTAAGCCAAAAGCTGCTTCCTCAAAGCTGATTTCCATATCGTAGCGGAGGTCATTGCCTTGTTGGGGACCATTACGTCGACCGCCACCACCACCGGCGCCACCGAAGAACATATCAAAGATGTCCCCAAAACCATTAAAGTCACCACCACCAAAGCCACCGCCCCCAAAGCCATTGGGGTCTACTCCGGCGTGACCTAATTGATCATAGCGGCTCTTTTTTTCAGGATCTGAGAGCACTTCATAGGCTTCGGCAGCCTCTTTAAATTTGGCTTCTGCTTCTTTATTATCTGGATTGACATCTGGGTGATATTTACGGGCCTTTTTCCGGTAGGCCTTTTTAATTTCAGTTTCTGTAGCGCCTTTAGCAACGCCCAGCACTTCATAGTAGTCACGCTTGCTCATGTTAAACCTCCCAGGGAAATTCATAAAACAAGGAGAGGAACAGGGCTAAAACTACCCCTGTTCCCGACCAGTCATCTACTTCATACTACTTCTTATCTTCTTCTACTACTTTGAAATCGGCATCCACTACGTCCGGATCAGTGTTAGCATTACCAGCAGATCCACAGCCATCTGGACCACAACCAGCTTGACCAGCTTCGTTTTGCTGATACATGGCTGATGTGAGTTCATGGAGCACCTTGGTTAACTCTTCGGATTTAGCTTTGATTGCTTCCAGGTCAGTTCCCTCCAAGGCTTTTTTAACTGCCTCGGCAGCCTTGTTAATCTCCTCAACTTTGGCTGGATCAGCCTTTTCGCCAAAGTCTTTGACGGCTTTCTCAGTCTGGTAGACTAGTGAATCCGCCTGATTACGAATATCGACTTCTTCTCTGCGGGTGCGGTCTTCCTCAGCGTGAGCTTCAGCATCTTTGACCATTTTATCAATTTCATCATCACTTAAACCACCGGAGGAAGTGATGGTGATGTTTTGAGTTTTGCCAGTGCCCTTATCAGTAGCCGACACGTGCACAATCCCATTGGCGTCGATATCGAATTTAACTTCGATTTGCGGAATTCCGCGAGGCGCAGGAGGAATGCCATCTAGGACAAACCGACCAAGGGTCTTATTATAAGCTGCCATTTCCCGCTCACCTTGGAGCACATGGATTTCTACCTGGGGCTGGTTGTCAGCAGCAGTGGAGAAAACCTGGCTTTTCGAGGTAGGGATAGTGGTGTTACGGTCAATCAGCTTAGTGGATACTCCGCCTAGAGTCTCAATACCTAAGGAGAGTGGAGTGACATCTAACAACAAGACGTCTTTTACTTCACCAGCTAGCACACCACCTTGAATGGCTGCCCCGAGGGCGACACACTCATCAGGGTTAATACCTTTATGCGGTTCTTGGCCTAAAATCTTGCGGATAGCCTCCTGGACTGCGGGAATTCTAGTGGATCCACCGACTAAAAGTACTTTATTGATTTCTTTGGGATCCAGACCGGAGTCGCTTAAGGCTTGACGAGTTGGCCCCATAGTTTTTTCTACTAAATCAGCGGTTAGTTCATCAAACTTAGCACGAGTGAGGGTTACCTCAAGGTGTTTAGGACCATTTTGGTCAGCGGTAATGAAGGGCAAGCTGATGGTGGAGGTAGTTACTCCGGAAAGTTCTTTTTTAGCTTTCTCACTTTCTGTAGAAAATCCAAAATTCAATAGGCAT
>CAZKEO010000120.1:0-1902 GCA_964551785.1 uncultured Eubacteriales bacterium
TTTGTCATCATAGCTCTTGGGCTTACTTCGGGTGGCGTGGTTACCTTTCAGGCACTGTACTCCACTTCGTAACCAAATCATCTGCTTGGTTCCTGCTTTCGGACAAACTTATGTACTGCATTTCCTGTGGTCACAATGTCCTCAGCAACGGAACCTGCACAGTGTTTTGGTAACGAAGCTCCGTAAGGTGCCTTGCAGGTAAACCACGCCACCCTCCGTTCTTTTGGGTCGCTTGGGTGAGGTTTGGGCTGCGCTGAAAGGCCTTTTTTGCCGGCATATCTGCAAGCTGAAGTGCGTCTTTCGGACCCTCCATAACATCAAGGGAAAAATGTAGTCTAGTCCAATTTTCTATAAAGTCTAGATTGAGCATGCACTTTTAGGGCCTAGGTCTGGTACCTGTTCCAGTGACGGAGCGATTAGTGGAATATTGTGTATTTCTTAACGAAGCTGTGCAACAAAATCACCCCGTGCATCACGGATGATGCACGCCTTGGCAGGGGCACGACGCCCCTTTGCCAAGGTTTGGGTGATTTTGTTAGTACAGCAAGTTTAGAAATGCTAAATACGTAACTATAGCGACAAACTGGAACTGGTATCAGACCGGTTAAGCCATGCTATAACAATGACCCCAAATTAAAAATTGGACGGCAGATTATACCTCGCACCAATGAACCCCCAAAACGCGCCTCTGGCGCTTTTTACTTTGCAGCCCCGAGAGCCCTATGTTATAATCAAATTTATAGTACAAGGTCAAAAAGGAGGTGAATTCCGGCTTCCAGCAAAGTTGGTGAGTCGGAAATTAATGTTAAATGGAAAACAGCGCCGCTTTTTGCGGGCAATGGGTAGCACTCTAGAACCAATAGTTCAGGTTGGTAAAGGAGGGGTAAGCCTGACCCTTATTCAGCAGTTGGATGAGGCACTTGAGGCAAGGGAACTTGTGAAAGTTAAGATTTTGAATAACTGTCTGCTGGAGGTGGATGAGGTTGCCAAAGCACTGGAAGAGGGTACTGGGGCGGAAATAGCCCAGGTTATCGGTCATACTATTCTATACTTCCGGAGAGCTAAGGAAAAGCCCCAAATTGAATTGCCTTAGTAATTGAAATAATTAACCCTCGGATTTCTTGCTTGGAAAATAACTTGATACATGCAGGTGGTTTTTATGAATAGTGAAGAGAGAAAAGCATACCTAGCGGGGTGCCAACGGATTGTAGTTAAGGTAGGATCTAGCACCTTGACCCACGCGACCGGCAAACTGAATTTAGTCCAAATTGAAAAG
The DNA here is from genome assembly GCA_964551785.1 of uncultured Eubacteriales bacterium. Classification (GTDB taxonomy): domain Bacteria; phylum Bacillota; order Carboxydocellales; family JAJZTU01; genus CAZKEO01. Next base: position 1,277 of record CAZKEO010000120.1, read on the forward strand.
CTAGTACGCCAAATAGCTGATTTGCACCAGCAGGGCAAACAACTGGTTTTAGTAACTTCAGGTGCTGTTGGTGCTGGGATGGGCAAACTTGGGCTTAAAAGCAAGCCCAAAACCATTCCCCAAAAGCAGGCTGCTGCTGCTGTGGGTCAGGGGATTTTACTACATATGTATGAAAAAATGTTTGCCGAATATGGTCAGACCGTAGCACAAGTGTTGCTTACCAGAGAAGACTTGTCTGATCGTAATAGGTTTGTTAATGCCCGCAACACCTTGCTAGCGCTACTAAATTACAAAGCTATCCCGATTATTAACGAAAATGATACCGTTGCAGTAGATGAACTCAAGTTTGGCGATAATGATACTCTATCAGCGTTAGTTGCTAGTTTGGTAGATGCTGATCTCCTGATTTTGTTTCGAGGACAGAGGAGGCCGACCGCGCAGGCGGCTCCCCCTGTTCGGGGTAGCCGCTGGCCCGTATCGTCAACTTCTTCGAATCGGAACGGAGCATTCAGCCGTAGGGTGGGCTTCAGCCCACGCGGAAGTCGCATCGAGGCTCAAACGCGTGGGCTGAAGCCCACCCTACACTGGGTCAACTTGGCGACTTGCGCGCGACCCAGGAGCGCAGC
>CAZKEO010000120.1:1912-6296 GCA_964551785.1 uncultured Eubacteriales bacterium
TCAAGGTTGGTTGTTAGTTTGTGCGTTGTTGATCTCCTGATTTTGTTTACAGATTTCGACGGTTTCTATACCGCTAACCCAAAGCAACACCCTGACGCGGAGCTTATTTCAGAGGTTGCGGAAATTACCCCAGACATTGAGAAACTGGCTGGGGGAGCTGGTTCTATCTTTGGAACTGGTGGTATGGCAACTAAATTAATGGCCGGGAAAATTGCCAATAGTTCTGGGGTAGGTATGATTATCGCTTCGGGAGACAGACCTAACATTTTACAGGAACTTGCCGAAGGTAAAGCTGTGGGCACCTTTTTTTGTCCGAAGTCGTGTCGCATTCAGGGCCGGAAACGTTGGATAGCCTATGGGACGCCTGTACAAGGGAAGGTGAGAGTTGACGAGGGTGCTGAAAAGGCCTTAGTTAACAAAGGCAAAAGTTTACTTTCCTCAGGAATCACTGGGGTGGAGGGCGAGTTTGACAATGGGGTGGCAGTCAGCATCGAAAACTCCCAAGGGGAGGAGATTGCTCGCGGTATTGTTAATTATGGCTCAGAAGAGATTGCCCAGATTAAAGGCGCTCAGAGTAAGGATATTGAGCAGATTCTTGGACATAAAGATTATGATGAAGTAATCCACCGAGACAACTTGGTGGTTATCGGGTAATACATACTTTAAGGTTGAATGGGGGTAGCAGAGATGGTTCGTGAAGAAGTAATTGCCAAGGGTGAATTGGCCAGGCAAGCTGCTTATCAACTGGCCGGTATTAGTACAGTAGTGAAAGATCAAGCGCTCTTAGCCATGGCCGAGGCACTAATTAAGCACAGTCCAGAAATAATAGCTGCTAATCAAGTGGATTTAGACAATGGTGCAGCGAAGGGGTTATCCAAGGGCTTATTAGACCGCTTAATGCTAGATGAAAAAAGGATTCGAGATATGGCTGAAGGCCTGCGCCAAGTGGCAGCATTGCCAGATCCAATTGGTGAAGTAATTAGCATGTGGAACCGGCCCAATGGGCTGCAAATTGGGCAAATTAGAGTACCCTTAGGAGTCATTGGGATTATTTATGAAGCCAGGCCTAATGTCACGGTAGATGCTGCCGCTCTTTGTATGAAGGCGGGGAATGTAGTAATACTCCGAGGTGGTTCTGAGGCAATTAATTCCAATAAGAGTATCACCAATATTATTGCCAGGGCAGCTGAAGCCCAGGGTGTTCCGAAGGGAACCATCCAATTAATCGAAAACACGGATCGGGAAGCAGTTACCATCATGCTACGCGCTAATAAATATATTGATGTAATAATTCCTAGAGGGGGAGCAGGTTTAATTCAACATGTGGTCGAAAATGCCACTGTTCCGGTAATTGAAACCGGGGTAGGTAATTGTCACGGCTATGTTGACCGTGAAGCAAATTTAGCAATGGCTATCGAGATAGTAATCAATGCTAAGTGCCAGCGTCCCACTGTTTGCAACGCCATGGAGACTCTTCTAGTACACCAGGAGGTAGCTACAGAACTACTTCCTAATTTAGCTACCCAACTCCAGGCAAAGGGTGTCGAAATTCGCGGTTGTGAGGAGACTTGCCGGCTGCTACCTGGTGTAATTCCTGCTACGACGCATGATTATGCCACTGAATTTTTGGAGCTGATTTTGGCAGTACGGGTGGTGCCTGACTTAGATACTGCGCTTGAACACATTCGACTGTATGGTACCAAACATTCGGAAACTATTATCACTAACAATTATTTTACGTCCCGGCGCTTTCTTCAGGAAGTAGATGCGGCGGCTGTTTATGTTAATGCCTCGACACGCTTTACTGATGGGTTTGAATTTGGATTTGGGGCAGAAATTGGGATTAGTACACAGAAACTCCACGCTCGAGGCCCAATGGGTCTCAAGGAACTTACCACAATTAAATATATCGTTTACGGCGAGGGCCAGGTTCGCAGCTAATTGCCAACAATATTGTAAAAGATTTGGGCTTTGGGGAAAAGGCAGGAAAATACAATATTGTATAGAAATATAAGGCTTAATGTCAGAATCTGGACCTAAGGGTTTTTAAAGAAACCACATGGCCACTACAACCAACCTGAACCTCTAACCGAGGCCAGGGAGGCTGAAGTGGTCATCTTTTTTTTGGAAAACTAGACATAATTTTTTTAGTAGACCAAGCACAAAGCTGGTGATAGGGGATGATGATGAGTGGGTGGAGAGCTAACAACCCAAATTATCTTAGAAATCTCACATGCCTATAAGCAATTACTCGGCAAGGGGCCGAACTGGGTGACAATAGACGTTAGTAGAGATATTGCGATTGTGAGAATTAACAATAATTATAACAAAGCACAACTAATACTTATGGAAATGGAGGAGACTAACCATATTTTTAAAAAGTATTTTATAGCGCTGCTTGAGAAAGCCGTTCTTCCAGAAATTGAAGCAATCTGCGAGAACAACTGGAAGGTAAAAGTAAAAGAATCAGTGTGTAATTGTAATTTTGAAGAAAAGCTAATTAGTTTGATTTTATTTATGCACGGTGAAATCGAAGCTTAAGAATGGCAGGAGAAGCGGCAAATGAATTTGTCTTCATTCAAAGGACCAAATTACCATCTCATCGAGCAAAAGGAAACGGAAGCAACAATTTTACTACGCAAACTTCAAGTTCAACAGGACGTATACGAACATTGTTCGCGTGTTGCCAATTTTGGGGTGGAAATTGCTAAGGAATTAAAGCTATCTTTACAGGAACAAGTACAAGTCGGGATTGTTGGTCTTTTTCATGATATCGGAAAGTTATCTTTGCCTACTTACCTATTTAAGGAGGAATTCCACTGGTATCAAGAATCATAGCGGCAGCGGACTGTCTTGATGCCATGATTTCCTACCGTTCCTACCGTACATATACCTTTTCAATTATTGAGGCAGTTTGTGAAATCAAAAAGTTATCAGGTATTCGGTACGATCCATTAGTAGTTCAAGCCTTAGATAACATCTGTCGAAATAACCTACCACTACTTTTGATGTGTTTGTTTACTGAGGAGGAGAGAAGCGGATGAGACTGAAAATTGGCACTAAAATTTTAGCGGTTTTTTTTGTGATGCTTGTATTAATTTCTGCGGTTGGCTATTTCGGGGTTTCAGGAATTAATAAAGCTAAGACTAGTTATGATGATGTCATTAATCGGGTCAATATTGTAGTCGTCCACCTTTGGGAAGTTCGGGGCTTAAGTATGGAAAAGGTAGCTGCAGTCAGGGCGTTTATGCTTTATAAAGACGAAAAGTATGTAAAAATGGTTGAGGATATCGATGCTCAAACCAACGAGGCTTTCGCTACAGTCGAACCCTTAATCAAAACGGGTCAGTCAAAAGTTTATCTGACTGATGTTAAGCAACAAGAAGCTGAGTATAGTAAGATGGTGGATGATATTTTTACTTTAGTTCGGGCAGGTAAAATGGAACAAGCTATGGCTAAGGGAGAAGAAGCCAGAGAGGTTGTTACCAAGTTTAAAGCGAATCTTGATGCCTGGATTAAATTTGCAAGTAATGTTGGAACTGAAAAAATGGCTACGGCGGATGCTGATTCTAGCTTCAGCCGGAAGTTGACATATGGGGTGATTTTCGGATCGATGCTGTTAGGGATTGGGTTAGGTCTTTACCTCACTAGAAGTATTTCGAAACCAGTCACCATCTTAACTGGGATTGCTAATGAGGTAGCCCAAGGTAATCTAACCAAGAACGTCCCGGAGATAAAAACAGGGGATGAAATTCAGGAATTAGGTCTGGCGTTTGGCACTATGGTTACCAATTTACGTAACTTGATTAAAAGTGTCAACCAATCTTCCCAACAGGTTACTAATACTAGCGAAGGTATGTCAGCCACTGCTGAGCAAAGCTCTGCCGCAACCCAACAAATCGCCAAAGCTATTGGGGAGTTAGTAAAGGACACACTGAACAGACAAAATTAGTTAACGAATCAGTCAATGTTGTTGAACAACTGGGCATGAAAAAAATCCAAAATGCTGTTGCCGATTCAGCTGATAAAATCTTGGAACTTGGGAAACAGTCCCAACAAATTGGTGAAATCATTCAAGTTATTGATGACATAGCTGAACAAACAAACTTGTTAGCCCTCAATGCAGCGATTGAAGCCGCCCGAGCAGGAGAACATGGAAAGGGTTTTGCTGTGGTGGCAGATGAGGTGCGTAAATTAGCTGAACGTTAGAGGTCATCGCCCAAGCCATTCAAGACATTTCTACCAGTACAGATGAGGTTTCCAAGGCGGCTGAAGAGGTATCAGCCTCAACTGAAGAGATGAATGCTTCTACTGTGGAGATTGCTGGTATGGCTCAGAGTCTGACTAAAATGGCGCAAGAGCTTCAGCATTTGATTGCGCAATT
>CAZKEO010000121.1:0-6259 GCA_964551785.1 uncultured Eubacteriales bacterium
ATCGCACTTTGGACAGCTTGAGGCAAAATACCCGAGGAGAGTGCACCTAACACGTTGCCTAGTGCCCAGCCAAGATAAGGCCCAGTAATTAAGCCCAACATAAAGGGAAAGCTGATACTGCCTACCTTTAGGGAAGCGATGGTAAAAGTATCATCTGTAATCCCAAAGGCCAGAATGCTTCTTAGTCGCACTGGCACTTTGGCACTAATTTTTTGCGAAAGCGCTAAAGACATTAGCATGTAGCGAATATTAATTACAAAGGTGGTTAAGGTTATTTCCAAGAGCGAAGCCTGGGCAATAATCAAACCAGCCCCAGCAAATTGTCCGGCTGAGGTTAAATTCGACAAGGAAATAAAGATGGTCAGCCAGGCAGGTATCCCTCCCTTGACAGCCATCAAGCCAAAGGTAAAGGAGACTGGGATATAGCCTAGGGCAATCGGCATCCCTTTTTTTAATCCATTTTTAAATTCTAACGTATCCAAAACTACACCTTTTTCTATACGCGCGGTTGGATATAATTTAAGATTTGCTTTGCTATTTCTGGCTTATTCATGGTGTAGATATGAATTCCATCCACCCCATTAGTAATGAGATCTGCAACTTGTTCGGCAGCATATTCAATCCCAGCTAATTTCAAACTTTCAGCATCATTTTCATATTTATAAAGCATTCTAATTAGTTTTGAGGGTAATGAGGCCCCACACATGAAAATCATCTTTTGGATTTGTTGTTTGCTTAAAACCGGCATGACCCCTACAGAAATTGGTACATTGATGGAGTATTTCGCTTTCTCTTCGATAAAGTGGTAAAACAAGCTATTATCAAAGAAAAGTTGGGTAATTAGAAATTCTACCCCAGCCTCCACCTTTTTTTCGAGCTGTACTAAATCATTATGGAGACTTGGGGACTCAATGTGCCCTTCTGGGTAGGCTGCTGCTCCCACACAAACATTATCATAATGTTTGATTTCCGCTACCAGGTCGCTGGCATATTGGTACTGGCTATTGCCATAATGCGCTTGTCCCTCAGGAATATCTCCTCTTAGGGCAAGGATATTATTAATGTTTTGCTTTTTGAGAGCGTCAATAATGGAATGAATCTTAGCTTGGCTGGAGTTAATACAGGTTAAATGAGCCAAGGCAGTTATCCCAAAATTATTCTTAATCATGGAAGCAATTTCTACGGTTTTGTCACTTCCAACTCCACCAGCACCGTAAGTCACACTGATAAAATCTGGTTTTAGATTGGCTAGCTCTTCAATCGTTGAGTAGATTGTATCTAAACCACATTCCGTCTTGGGAGGGAAAATTTCAAAGGATATCACCGGCTTTTTAGAAGAAAACAACTCTTTAATTAACATCTCTTAACTCCTTTTAGCTTCAGCAGTTTTAGTTTGGTAAAAAAAAATCTTACTGCAGACGTTGTAGGAAGATTTTAGGCTTGCCTTCTTATCTGCCAGGTTTGTACCTGCTGGATTTAGCACCTTCGAGGTTTCCCTCTGGTTGCCGGGCTTCACTGGGCCAGTCCCTCCGCCACTCTGGATAAGAGTATTTATTCAATTTTGCTTTGTCATGATTATAACAAGTCTTAGTTGAGCCGTCAACGGTTTTTAAGCTATAAGCTTGCTATTTTTTCTCTATCTCGTAGGCAATATCCTCTAAATAGTAAACATCAATCTGATTGTCCTTGAGTAGATTGTCTACTGTTAAAAGTTGACTACCGCTGTGCACATAGGCATTGTTAGCAACACTGTAGCTGTACCAGGAAGATGGTGCTTGTAAGAGATGAATCTTTTTCCCATCTTGGTCTTGAGCCTGATATTTACCAGTGATTTTTTTCATCACAGTAACAGTAAACCCGCCATCAGTTTTTTCCTCTATCTCCACTCGGTTGCCGGCAGCTAGAGTGCTCAGTAAAGTGCTTTTATTGTCACCGTTCACTATTTCACTTTTGCTATTAAAGGTATAGCTTCTGATTACACCGTCAAAGGCTTTGACTACTATGGTATTGGTTAGAGTATTAATTGAACTAATTTGACCATGAATCGCTGGCAAAACCTCAACCTTCGTTAGTTTGTTTCCGAAGAAGGTAGCTTTCACAGTGGTTCCCACCACGAAATCATCGATAACCGGGTAGCTTATTTCAGGGATTAGCAGTTTGGCTCTCTTGAGGGCAAGGTACTTGCTACTACCATCCTTGTCTTTTACCTTTAACTCGTTCAGCCCTTTTAGAACCTCGGTAATTTGGTAGCTGAACACTTTTTGGACATTTATTTTAGTAATCTGATTATCTTCCAGACGAACTTCTAGATAATCGTTTTTATTAAGGCTACTTAAGGTTGGACTACTGGCCCCTTCGATATCAACATCTACATTGGTGGACATGGTGTAGCTACGTTCATCCGAATTGGTAGCTTTCAGGACCAAGGTGTGCCGATTTTGATCTAACGTTACTAAACTACCCTCGACAGTGTTTTTGGTTTCCAAATAAGTTACTTTATTATTGACCAATTGCAGTTCTATTTTCATATCCTTTTTGACATTATACAAGTTAGAGGTAATTTGGTCATTAAGTGAAAATTCGGCACTACTAGTAACTTCGTAAGTTTTTAATTCATCTTTTTCTGTTTTAATTGTCAGGATCCGGTTGGTAGTATCAACTGCACTAACTGTCCCTATGACTACCAACTCGGCACTGCGATCCTTAACAGTGAGTATCGTAACTTGACCCTGCTCGATAGTTAGTTCTACCAAATCATCAATGGCAACATTACTTAATTGAGGATAAGTGAGGCCCGACATCTTAATGTCCACATCATCCGCTAGCAGAAACGCTACCAGCGAAGCATCCTCTTTTTGAATAGTTAGCAGGCGTTTTTCTGCGGAGAAAAGTACAACTTTACCACTTAACTTGAGTTGCTGGTTAGCTTGTAACAATTCTAGCTCGGTTATCACTCCCGCACTTTCCTTAAATTTTACTTCATCACCAACCTGCAAATCTGTAATAACAGGAAATCTTTGCCCATTTATTTTAACGATTAGTTCACTAGTGTACTGATAGGCAATGACTTTTCCATTACTGTTTTTAATAATTAGCATTAGCTGGTCTGGCTTCAGGCTATTAATGATTCCGGTGTTGCTAGCGGTAACCTCAGTAGATAAATTCTGCACAGTCACAGCTTCTCCACTACTGTTTAAGCCTAGCTCAACTTGGCTATCAACTAATATTTGCGCTAAAGCATCAGTAGCAACTGTTGCCGCCCAGCTGATAGTATGAAGCTTTTGTAACTCATCCCTAATAACTAATATTTTATCCTGGACCAGCACTTCAATCACGGTACCTTTTAACTTGCTGAGCACTGTATCTGCTGGCAAAATTTCAATGTATTTGACGAGATTGCCGGCTAAAATTACTTTCACTGTCTCATTTGCTTTTAGACTGGTAGCAGCGGTAATTTTGCCCTGAGCATCGAATATGTACGTATCACCAGTTAAACTAACACTTTTCACTACTCCATTAACCAAGAGTGTTAAGCTTGAGCCGCTAAGGGAGGTAATTCTCGTATTAAGAGTTGTGCCTGACAAGCCAAGGTATTGTTCACTACGGCTCAATAAGGTAGTAATCTCTGCTCTCGTAATGTGGCTATTAGGCTTGAAAGTGTTGTCTTGATAGCCATTGACCAACTTATACTTTGCAACTACATTTACTGCACCCAGCGCCCAAGCAGGAATAGTACCCGCATCGGCCCAAGTGGGATTTTGCTCAGCTAATTGGGTTGCTTCAGCATTCTTATTAATCATCCGTACCATTAGTTGCGCTACCCAGGCCCTTGTAGCATCAGCGGTTGCCAGAAAGTTGTTTTCAGAGGGCACAATCAAGCCTTTTTGGATAGCATAGAGCATTTCTTTTTTATAATTTACTTTTACCCATTCTGGTACAACAACCGGGATCGGCTGGGAAAGATCAATCGAGTCCATCTGGGCCTCAGCTTCTAGATTTCGTACAGCCAGTAAAACTGCTTCAATTTGGGTTACTGGTTTGGCAGGATAGAACCGCCCATTAGAATAACCTGCCACCACCTTGCGGAGGTTTAATTTAACGATATCTTTAACTCCCCAATGACTTGTCGGAACATCTGAAAAGGCTAGCTTGGTGCTTTGTTCCGCTATCGCAGTATTGCTGATTAAGGATAGCACCAATACGAGCGTCATGAGCAGTGAGACCTTGCTTAGCTTGTTGCGTTTTATAAACACTGAGCATCTCTCCCCATCATATCTTTTTTCGAGAATTACTTTGATCTAAAGAATGTCCTATCGGTTGGTAATTTTCGACAAGGCTCTGCCAAAATCCTGCCCCGCAAAATATTAATCCCTGTTAATCCTGAAAATCTATTTGCTTGGGAAGCACAGACTGAATTTGACTAACTGGGATGGCCAAGCCAATCATCTCTTCACTATTAGCCTGACCTTGCTTAAGGCTACCAAAAATCACTGCAGCAACTTTTCCTGCTTGGTTGAACACCGGACTACCGCTATTTCCAGGGTGAATAGTTCCTTTAATCATTATTACTGGCTCCGACATATTCTTAATCAAAGTCTCACCAATAACCTCCCCTTGGACTATGACATTAGGGAACCCCAAAGGATTACCGATAATTTTAACCTGATCATCTCTTAGCAAGGGGGTCTTAGTTAAAGGCAGCACAGGAAGATGCTCTCCCTTTAGCTTTAGGACCGCAAGGTCAACTCCCGGTAAGCTGGCTACTAGTTCACCATTATAGGTGGCACCCTGGGGGGTAAGCACATAAATTACCTTTGCTGCTTTGACAACATGCCAGTTGGTTATAACAATCCCTTGAGGGTCGATATTAAAGCCGGTTCCTTGACCCTCAAGAGTCTTAACTCGAAATACTGCTTGTTGTAGGCTCTTAACTTCGGGATTTTGGGCCAGTAAGTCCGATTCTGTTAAAAAATCAAGTGAAGGTAAGTTAAACAGCCTTGGCCAAATACCTAAGGCTGATGCTGAAAAAGCCAAGACCGTTAATAAGGCTACCAGTCTTATTAACCAAGACCATTTGCGTTTACTAGATTTTTTAGGAGTTTGATCCGCCTGCTCATTCAGCTCATCAATCAGCTTACTATCCAGGTCGTCCTCTTGTTCAGGTTTTGCGGGCTTCTGCCAATATTCTGGCATCGTTTTCCCCCTCCTGTTGGGCTTTGTGCAAAGCCCAAAATACTGCAGAATATATCAATATGATATCAAAATAGTATTAAAAAAGCTAAGGAGGAGTTTTTAATGAAGGAGTCTGCCGCTTGGAAAGTTACGGGGTCTAAAGAGAATACCAAACCTTAAATTTACTACCTGTCACAGATTGTATGGGGTAGCATACTTTACATAAACGGTTTATTCTGTCTAATAACTAATAAACGTTCTGGAGAGGAGCGATTGTCCGATGGTTAACTATCCCGCTGCTGGCATGCACGGAATGCATGATTTATTATTAGCATATACCGGTTACAGTGTCGGCTCTAATGGTAGCCTCCATTACCAACATTGGGAAACAAGCGATCTCCTACCAGTAATTACCCATATTGACCGTACCAGTATGCTAGCAGATGCTGAATTTTTTACAGATTATCTGTTTCTAGCAATGGCAGTTAAAAATTCTGCCGGGAAGATTAAATATCTCGTCAGAGATGATCACTCCCCAGCAGACCTGAGTGACTGGTATAGCTATCTTGCAGAGCTCTTTGCGCCCGGTAAAAATCTCAACGCTCTATCTGCTACCTCACAATATAACGGTTTAGGTCGGCAGATTCAGACAGATGTTTGGATTGCCTTGCCTTATCCGCATCCCAAGGTGTTTAATCATGATGCTGACCGAATTGCTGCCGTCAAAACCTGGATTAACGCTGTTCTTCATATCTGGCATGCTGGCAATTATGCCCGCTGTCTAACTTTAAGAGGCTTTTACTGGCTACAAGAGAGTATCTATTATAACGGTCCGGTATTTAATGATGCTGATGTGATTAGACAGGTTAATCAATACATCCATCAAAAAGCTGTGCAGAATCAACAACTAAAAGCCCTTTGGATACCTTACCAAAAGGCTATGTATTGGGATCGCTGGAGTACCTTTGGATTCGATCTATCTATCCTGCAACCCTCTTATTATTTCGACCCAACCAAAAGTCTGGAAGCGGCAGCAGCTGATGCTTATGCCAATCGTCAGGATTTCCGTAAGCTGCCTTTCGTCACT
>CAZKEO010000122.1:0-6174 GCA_964551785.1 uncultured Eubacteriales bacterium
CAAAGTGAAAAGGCTCTGTACTTGAAAGGTAAAGTAACCAAGCATTATGACAGAAACTAAGGTAACTCCGATTATCCAATAGCGCCTTTTTAATGACATTGGTTATCGCCTCCACGTTTAATGAATTTTTTCCCTCCTTCCCAAGTTTTTAAATCTTCTCAAGTTTCTTTGCTCAAGCTTAAGATAACCTTGTCAATCTGCTTTTATCCTCACTCTAGTGTGCATTTGTTTACCATCTGAAATTGCAAGCATTAATCTAAGCTTCACGTTGGTTTAGTAAATCTTAACTGATACATCTCAGAGTTTTGTTAGCAATTTACATATTTGGTTTTCTAAATAATATAAACCACCGTTTGGTTAACGGTGGTTTATATACCTTATAAGGCTATTTATCCTAGTTACATCGTCAAGGTACCTTCTGCTGTATTAAGTACCTTAAGAATTACTTCCTCTTGACCATTCTTAGCATTGACATAAATGAAATAGGTTTCACCGCGCAAACTACCTTTGATTTCATAAGTCAAAATCTCTTGACTTCCTTGGGTCGGAATTAACGCTAATTGCACTCGCTCGACCTTGAACTGTGCCATTACTGAACGTTTCGCATCTGCTTCAGAAATGGCAGGTTTACCAATTTTCCGATCCCCATGTGCCATTAAATAGCCAGTAGCTTCAAAACCGATAATTTGACCATCATCTAATGCAACCTGCACTTTAATTAAATCAGGATAAATCAAAACACCATCTTGCTTACTAACTACGGAAATTACAGCAACATTTTGTTGTTTAAGCATATAAGTTGGTTCCATCTCTTTGAAACCCCTGCTCTCAAGGAATTTCAATGCTCTCCCTTTGGCTTCATTCATGGAAATCTTAGCTTTGCCAACGGTCCTAGTATTCAGCATAAAGACAACATGTCCACCCTTTTTAGAAATGTCCATGATAACTCTTTCCTTCATTTGCTGATTAGCAGGATATAATTCTAGATTATAAGCATTAATCTTGCTTTGCTTTTCCCCGATGTTATTTACTTGCCAAATCCAACCGCGGGGATTATCTACAAAGCCACGAGCGATCTCATTTGCCTTAGTGATCGCAATTGTGGAACCAGTAATACCTCTTGCTTGTTTTCTCTCTAAGTGGTCTGAAAAAGGACCATCGTAAATCAAAGTGGGGTAATTATCCATTTGCTTTTCACGAAGTCCCATTTGTTTACTCTTGAGTTGCCCAGCCGATCCTTGTAGACCTACATTAGCTTCCTTGCGCAATTCTGAAACGGAGACTCTGCCGTCTAAAATATCAAGTTGAGCCTGTTGCAACTCATCATGTAGTTTAACTGAACGTAAATATAAGCTATTAATTTGTTTAAGATCATTTTCACCTGGAGGTTTGCCACTAGCTGTTTGTTTATTTAAGGCAAAAGCATAATCTCCTACTTGGTTTAAAAATTTCGAGGTCTTAGTAATTGAAGCATTAAAAAGAGGTAACCTGTTTAAGTTTTCTTGAGCTGACAATGATTGGTACCAAAGGTCGGAAAATAAACCCGACTGTATTTTGGGACCGCTGGCTATTTGACTCTTACTTAAAAGCGTTTGCACCTTTTCCACATGATCTACCATTTCATAAAATGTTTGTTGATACTGATTGTTTAAATTAACCTCCATTGCTTTTCGTTGATTATATTGGGAATGTCCCCATAAGCCTGTGATTGCAAGCGCCAAACCCATAAACGCCGGTAATATCCAGTTACGTCGCAAATTTACCCCTCCTATAATGCAAAGACATGTTGGCCTATTTTCATCACAATTTTGCGAGACCAAATCCAAGCACTAACTTTTTTTGATGGATTCCAGAAAAAGAGTGCCCCGTAAGTCGGGTCATAGCCATTTAAGCAATCCTGAGCTGCTTTCAAAGCCTCCGCATCAGGTGGCCGATTAATAATTCCATTGGCGACCGACTCAAACGCAAGCGGTTGGTAAATTACACCACTAATTGTATTGGGAAACAAGGAACTTTCAACTCTGTTTAGAATTACTGCCCCCACTGCCACCTGCCCTTGATAAGGTTCAGCCCCGGCTTCAGCATGTATTGCTTTAGCTAATAAGGTTACATCTCCTCGTCGGTCTACTCCTCTGGTGGTAGCAACACTTTGAAGTGCCCTGCTGCCCCCGGCTGAACCTGTCCAAAGTCCTAGTTTAGTAAGTGTAGTCTGACCCGCTACCCCATCTGCTGCAAGGCCATTATTGTCTTGGAACTTTTTAACCGCATCCCAGGTGGCTTTTCCAAAATCTCCATCAATCAACCCATTATAGATGCCCCATTGACTTAATTTCCATTGCAGATTCTTGACATCTTGCCCAGAGCTACCCCAATACAGAGGTCTGGATATAGTTGGAACACCATTAGTTTGAACATATAAATTCCAGACTATTGCCGATCCGACAATTCCTAGTATTGCAAGTAAGAGCAATGCTTTACGGACTCTTGTTTTGGACACCTTTTTATCCATAACACCATCCCTTCCAACTCATCCACTGAAATATTAACTCGTAGTTATTTTGGCAATTTTGGAACGGTCTTATGCGTGTTTTATGACAAGAAAAACTAGCAAGAGCCCATAAAAATATAAAAACGTGCCTGTTAGCACGTTTTTTCGCTTACACTTTACTAGCCATTTGGAGCATTTCCTGCGCATGTTTTATGGTGGTTTCCGTGATACTTTGGCCACCTAGCATTCGAGCTAGTTCATTTACTCTGCTTCCCTGATCTAACTTGCTAATTTTAGTAATAGTTCTTTCCTTCTCGACGCTTTTTTCGATATAAAAATGTGTCTCGGCAAAACTACTAACCTGAGGTGAGTGTGTAACACATATTACCTGGCGATCACGACTAAGCCTAGCTAGCTTTTCACCAACTGCCTGAGCTGTCCTGCCGCCTATCCCGGCATCAACTTCGTCAAAAATCAAAGTCTCAGTTTGGTCGGCTTTAGCCATAATAGTCTTAATGGCCAACATTATTCTCGATAATTCCCCTCCCGAAGCAATTTTAACTAAAGGCTTTAAGGGTTCACCAGGGTTAGGGGAAATCAGAAATTCGATATTTTCAGCACCATGCGCCTTCCAGTCGGCAAGCGGGGTAAAGTTGACTGCAAACCGTACCTGAGGCATGCCTAGTTCACTTAACTCTGATTGAATACATTCTGTTAAGTGGGCCGCTAAACTCTGGCGGGCATCTGTAAGTCGATTTGCAATACTTGCTCCTTGCTGAGCTAAGCGAGCTGATTCTGCTTGTAATGAACTAATCAATTCCGTCGTGTTTTCCAATTCGGCCTGCCGGATTATAATCTGCTCCTGGTAGGCTAGAATCTCCGTAATCGAGTCACCATATTTGCGTTTAAGACGTTGAATTAAATCCAGACGGTCTTCGATTAATTCCAGTCGAACTGGGTTGTCTTCTCGGCTTTCTCGATAGGACCGCAATTCTCCACAGGTATCCTGTAGCTGATAATAAGCTCCTTCAATAGCAACAACTAGGGGTTCGGTGGAAGGATCAATGGCAGTAATTTCTTTAACTTTGGTGATTACAGTCCTCAGAGTGTCCAAGATACTAGTCTGGCGGTTAAAGCCCTCAGTTAGTTGATTCACTACTTCGGCACTCAGTGCAGCAAGTTTCTCGGCCCCCGCTAAGATTTGCCGTTCCCTGAGTAATTCTTCCTCTTCCCCTGGTCGCAGTTTAGCCTGAGCGATTTCTTTCACTTGAAACAACAGCAAATCTAGCTCTCGAGCCCTTTCCTTGTCCTGGTTCAGCAGGCTATTCAGACGTTGACCAAGTTGCTGAGATTCCCGATAAAGGTTATTCAGCTGTAGCTTGTTTTCCTGAAATGCTTTGTCACCCAATCCATCCAGCAAAGCAATGTGCTTGCTAGGATCTAACAGTGCTTGGTGGTCGTGTTGGCCAGAAATATCGATTAAATACTGGCCTACTTCGCGATACATTGAGAGCGTAGTAACCCGTCCATTAATCCGACAGATATTTTTACCTGCCTTAGTTAATTCTCGCGACATTAAAAGCGTCAGATCTTCTGCAAGCTCCAGGCCTATGGCAGCAAGCTTATCAGCCAGTGCAGTTAATGCTTTAAACTCAAAAAGGGCTTCCACGATTGCTTTCTCATGACCAGCCCGAATAAATTCTATTGAAGCTCTTCCTCCTAAAACCAAGTTAACGGCATCAATCACAATTGATTTACCTGCACCAGTCTCCCCAGTGAGGATATTAAGCCCCGGTCCCAGTTGAAGCTCTAGTTGTTCTATTAGCGCAAAATTTTCAATATGGAGTTGGACCAGCACTGCTTCAACCCCCTAGCCCATTAACTGATAAAACTTTCCCAGTGTTTCTTTAACTTTTTCCTTAGGCTTAACTACGTTAATGATGGTATCGTCACCAGCTACTGTACCGATTATTTCTTCCCATTGGGCATTATCGATGGTAGAAGCAACCGCCTGAGCTGTCCCAGGCAGAGTTTTGATAACAATAATATTCTCGCTGTAATCCATCCGAATTACGGAGTCCTGAAACATTCTAGCCATCCGATCACCATATCCCCGATAGGTATCCCGTGGGATAGCATAGCGATATTTACCTTGACTAGAGAGATTTTTCACCAATCTTAGTTCTTTAATATCCCTAGACACGGTAGCCTGGGTGACATCAAAACCTTGTCGGCGCAATTCTTCCGCAAGTTCTTCTTGAGTTTCAATTAGTTTATTGTCAATAATTTCCATGATTCTTCGCTGCCGGATTGTCTTCATCCCAATCCCTCCAACCTGATACAACACCATTGCTAATTTAGCTGGTTTTGTTTTTCGTGCAGACTCTTTTTCCTATCTTAATTCTCTCGCTCAATTAAAACCAAGTAAGGAGAATTGTTTTTGCGATTGCTGAAATCCATCCGTAGCACAGAGAAGCTGGTCTGATCCAAAGACTGCAGATACTGCTCTAAGGCAGTTGCTTCTTCTTCTCCACCGGGATGACCTGAATAGACAACCAAACTGATCAAACCTCTAGGCCTAAGGAGCTTTAACCCCGTTTGAAGGGCCAAAATAGTAGTTTCAGCCTTAGTTATTAACTCTTGGCTTCCCCCAGGTAAGTAGCCTAAATTAAACATAATCGCGCCTACCGGCCCTTGAACATAGTGCTCCAACCGTTGATGCCCATCCTGAATCAAGCTTGTTTGGAAATCCGCACCAGCCTGTTGCAAGCGTTGGCGTGTCTTAGTTAAGGCAGTTTCCTGAATATCAAAAGCATAAACCCTCCCACTTACACCCACCTGCTGAGCTAGAAAAAGCGTGTCGTGACCATTGCCAGCAGTAGCATCTACAACTGTCTCGCCTGGCTGTAAGGTTTGCTTGATAAATAGGTGGGAAAGGGTAACAGCTGTGCCAAGAATTCTTTGGTTAGGCATTACAACGGTCACCGGCCTTTAATTTTTCACTGAGAACTTGATAAAAGGTCCTACCTTTGAGCTTAATAAATTTAGCTTTGTAAGGAGACTTACTGATAATAACTTCATCATGTTGCCTCAGCCTGAAACCAATTTGCCCATCTAAAGTAAACATAGCCCGCTCTGTTTGGCTGGAGACAACCACTTTCACCGTATTGTGCGGTGGTAGGATACTCGGCCGAGAGGTCAAGCTGTGTGGGCAGATGGGGGTAACCAAAATCACATCCAGTGAGGGCGGTACGAGCGGTCCTCCAGCAGACATGGAATAGGCAGTTGAACCAGTAGGAGTAGCTACAATTACCCCATCAGCAGGAACAGTGTTAGTCAATTCATCATCAATATAGATATGTAAACTAATCAAACGGGCACAGGAACCTTTAGCAATGACTACATCGTTCAATGCTATCGACTGTTCCACTATCTGACCATCCCGTCGAACCATAGCCTCCAGCATCATGCGTTCTTCAATCTGAAAATCTCCCGCCAATAGTTTTTCTAAGGCAGGATAAATATCCCCTATTTCGATTTCAGTTAAAAAGCCCAATTGGCCAAAGTTAACGCCTAAAATTGGTAGCTGTGCTTTAGAAACTGCCCGTGCAGTATGCAGTAAGGTTCCGTCTCCCCCTAAAACGATGATGCCATCCAATTTGGGTTTATTCGGTACTGAATCCGCA
>CAZKEO010000123.1:0-6165 GCA_964551785.1 uncultured Eubacteriales bacterium
CCAATTCCGCAACACTACTCAGCGTAAAGCCTGGGGGGATCAGGTTTTCTACACAAAACTCCGGGACAGAGCAGATGGTGCCATTGTTAGTTAAAGGAGTGACTGTCGCCACCTGATGAGTCGAACAGGCACACTGATGTAACTTCTCCAGCCAGCCCTTGGTTACTACTGTATCACTGTTTAGCAGAATTATCTCCCGCCTAGACATACTCATCCCAACATTGACAGACTGCACATAACCGAGATTTCGCAGGTTGCGCAGGATAGAGACTTGCGGTAACTCCCTGGCTGCTAAGCTTTGCAAATACCTCCTCAAGTCGCGGTTTGTGCTCCAATCGTCAATAATTATTAGGCTCCCTAGCAACTCATGACCCAAGGTGTGCTGGAGTACTGACTCTATACAAGCCATGGTCTCCTCGAAGGCATTATAGACTGGGAGAATTATGTCATAGCTGATGCCTGAGGCTAAGCTCATAACTACGTTTTTCGCTTGTTTTAAGCTAATCTTCATTTGTGGCGTACTACTCCCCTCAAATGGGCCTTATCAGGCCTTTAAGCTAATCTCTCAGATAATAGCCCCCTCCTTCTAAGGGCAAATTTGGATTATAATAGGGGTCACTAGTCTCCAAGCAGGTTTTCCAGTGTGTTCGCATATACCAAGCTTCTCTTGAGTCTATTACATACCCTCTGCTAATAGATTCATAATGGTACAATTCTGCATAGGGTGTATAGACTATTAAATAATTCTTGCTCCTCAGACGCAGGCACAAATCAACATCATTATAGGTGACAGGTAAATTCTGTTCATCAAAGCCTCCTACCTCCTGAAAAAGCACTTTCCGCATCATAAGGCAAGCAGCTGTAACCGCACTGTAATTCCTAATCATTTTTAAGGTATGACAATAGCCCGGACTATCTCCTGCAAACCCTCGGTGTCCATGATCTGCTAAGCCATTTAGCCCTATAATTACTCCTCCATGTTGAATGCGCCCATCAATTCCTAACAGCTTAGCCCCTACCACCCCTACTTCCCGACGTTGCGAATGTTCCAGCATAGCTGTCAACCATTCTCTAGAGAGCACTTCTGTATCATTGTTCAGAAACATTAAATGACTGCCATTGGCAAAATTGACCGCCCAGTTATTCAAAGCTGCATAACTAAACGGCTGGTTATAGAACAAGACTCTGATCCGAGGTTGGTTCTCTACAGTCCTATAGTAGTCAAAGGTTGCTTGCTCAGTACTATTATTGTCCACAATAATAATTTCGTAATTTGGCCAGGTAGTTTTTTTCAAAATACTCTCTACGCACCTTTGAAGAAAGTGAACTTTATCCTTAGTTGGTATAATGATTGAAACCAAGGGATTCCCACTGATTAGTCGGCGTACTCGAAAGAGGTTAAAGTCTAACCCATCTTCCACGACAGCCACAATACCTCGTTCGGCCAAGGTTTCTACCAAAGCCTGTTTGGACAATTTCATCACTTGGTTTTGATTGGTATGAGATGCGGAACTATTTACCTGTCTCCAGTGGTACAAAATTCGCGGGATATGACTGATGCGGTCAGTTTTGGCAGTAAATCTGAGGATAAAGTCGTAATCCTGGCTAACTGGAAAATGCTCTCTAAAACCACCGATCTGACGAACTAACTCGATTCTGAAAACATTGAAGTGGACAAAATATGGGTGAGAAAAGAGCATGTCAGGTGACCAGTCCGGGCGATAAGCCTGGTAGACCACTGCTCCATGCTCCTCCATGATAGCTTCATCAGAATAAATAAGGTCAGCCTGAGTAGTCTGGAGCAGCTTCACTACCTCAAATAGAGCATCAGGAGTTAACCAATCATCATGATCGAGAAAGCCAACATATTCACCGACAGCTAATTCTAATGCTTGATTCGAGGCTGCAGCTACCCCACGGTTTTGAGGTAAGTGCTTTACTTTGATCCGTGAATCTAAAGCATCATATTCCTTCAAGACTTCTGCAACATGTGCTGCAGTAGAGCCATCATTACAGATACATAATTCCCAATTACTATAATACTGGGCAAATACAGACTCCAATGCTACCCTGAGCCAACACTCTTCTCCGTTATAGACTGGAAGAATAATACTTATTTTAGGTTTATACCAAAAGCTAGCAATTTGCGTTTGGATGCTTTGCTCAAAAATTTCATAGTCTGTCGCTAAGCTATTTGAACCTTGACCTTTGCCCGCTTTCTTCTTGCTAGCTTCTTTGAATATCCCGTTGAAAGGCATTTTTAGCTTTTCTTTGAGCTTAGCTCTAAGCATGTTCCTGAGAGTTCTTAACTTTTTTTCGCAAATAATTTTACAAGAATCCCCTAGTTGGGACACTTGTGCCATTAGATTGGCTATTCTTTCCTCATAAATCTGGAGCTGAGTTATCCTCTCCTGCAAATGGTATTGAAGCAGGTTGTTATCCTGGGTCATCTGCACAAGTTGTTTATGTAGCTCATCGACTTGCCGCTCTAAGTTGATTATTTTTTCTTTGTTAGTCTCATTAACCAATAGACAACCCCTCCTCCTGCCCCTTATTACCACAAAACAAAATATATTACAAAAGGGCCCAGGTAATACCATAGTATTCCTGGACCCTAAAATTGTTTCTCTTATATAAAAACGATGCAGACGAATTGGACCTTCACATTTTCTGTCTTTAGTCAACGTCTGGTCTACTTCTTTATTCGTCATACCCCTGTGGATGGCCACTATGCCACTGCCAGGCACTCCGAATAATATCTTCCAGCTTAGGATATTGGGGCTCCCAACCTAACTCAGCCTTCAGTCGCTCCGAGCTTGCTACCAACACTGCCGGATCTCCAAAGCGCCGCTCCCCCGCCACCATCTTAATTTCCCGCCCGGTCACCTGGCGCGCTGTCTCAATTACCTCTCGGACAGAATAGCCGTTACCGTTCCCGAGATTATAGGTGTTACTGGCAGCACCTGCTAACAGAGCCCGCAGGGCTAAAATGTGAGCTTGGGCCAAATCCGTGACATGAATATAATCCCTGATACAGGTGCCATCTGGAGTAGGATAGTCCGTGCCAAAAACCGTAATCTGCTCGCGCTGACCTAAAGCCGTTTGCAGCACCAGGGGAATTAGGTGGGTTTCCTGAGTATGGTCTTCCCCAATCTGCCCACTAGCATCGGCACCGGCTGCATTAAAATAGCGTAGGGACATGAATTTAAAGCCATAGGCTTGTTCATAACTCTGCAAAATTTGCTCAAATTGCAGTTTTGTTAAGCCATAGGTATTGGTCGGAACTTTTGGAAAGGCCTCGGTAATCGGCCATGCTGTCGGTTCTCCATAGACTGCAGCCGTGGAGGAAAAAACCAAGCTCTTGACCTGGTGTGCTACCATCACATTCCGCAGGTTCAAACCCATAACGAAATTAATTTTAAAATACTTAGCCGGGGCTGTCATCGACTCCCCCACCAAGCTATCCGCTGCAAAGTGAATTACGGCCTGGATTGTGTGTTTTGAAAAAAGCTCTGTTAGCAGGGTCTGGTCTGCTAAGTCCCCCTGAACAAAGGTACACGTGCCCAGTTCATCGACAATATTTTGACACCTTTCCACTGCAGGAAGGTGTCCTTTTTGCAGATTATCAAGCACAAGTACGTCATAGCCCTGAGCTAGTAGTTCTTTGACAGTATGGCTGCCGATGTACCCGGCACCCCCGGTAACTAGGATAGTCATTTGTAGAAACCTCCAACCCTTACTAATCTCACCTTATAACCAAGGAGCTTTATCGATCTTATCACCTTTCAAAATCGGGGTGATTTTTGTTTTGAGTGGCTCAGGAACGTCTTTCAGCGCAAGTTCGTCAATCTTCAGAATTACGATGGTGTCTAGCTTTAAGTAGGCTGCCAGTTCTCTCGCGGTGTAACCCTGCTTTTTACGTAGTTCCTTTACGGTTTTATTTTTGAGGCCAAAGTTAAAAAACATTAGCTACCTCTTTTCGATCAATAAGCGTTTTTATTAATGAAGCCATTTAGGATTGTCATAATAATAATTTTCAAATCCAACGCAAAACGCCAATTCTCCACATAATACAAATCACATTTGATTCTTTCCTGAATGGAGGTATCGCCACGCCAACCGTTGACCTGCGCCCAGCCAGTAATGCCAGGTCGCACATGATGCTTAATCATATATTTGGGGATCACTTCTTTGAACTGTTCCACAAAATAGGGCTGTTCCGGCCGCGGGCCAATAATACTCATATCACCGATTAGCACATTGAAAAACTGCGGTAATTCATCCAGACTAGTTTTGCGTAAGAAAGTACCAAACCAAGTCCGCCGAGGATCATTCTCTACTGTCCATTGGGCATCTGAAGTCTCTCCATTGCTTACCTTCATGGTCCGAAACTTGTACATGTTAAAAGGATGCCTATTCATGCCAACCCTTTCCTGCTTGAAAAAGATGGGGCCCGGTGAGGTTAATTTGACACCCACGGCAATGATCAACAGTACAGGCATTAGCAGTACCAGCGCTAAGGTGGAGAGGCTAAGGTCAAAGCACCGCTTCAGGAGCTTATTATTGGGCTCATCCAGAGGTACATGGCGGATATCTATTAAAGGAATCCCATCGACATCTCCCACTCTGGGCCGGGCAGGGATAAAGGCAAAATAATCCGGAATAATCATGGTCTTGAGACCGTATTTTTCACAGGTATTGATAATAAAACCTAACCGTTCGTAAGCACCCAACGGCAATGCTAAGATAACCTCATCAATGAGATGCTCAGCCGCCACCTCTGGCAAGGAATCAATATGCCCGAGAACTTTAACACCATCTACTTCGGTTCCTTGTTTTTCTTGATCATCATCCAAAAACCCAAAAACCTCATAGCCATATTCTTTATGCTTTCGTATTTTTTCTAAAAAAGCTGTACCTAAACTGCCCGCGCCAAGGATTAACATAAACTTCTTATTAAAACCCTGGGCACGTAGACGCCGTAACAATACTCGTAAAGCAATTCTTTCAACGGCAACTAGTAAAGTGTTATTGATGAAAAAGAGAAACAGTACGGTCCGCGAATAGTCTACTTCCTTGGAGAAGAAGAGAATACTCATCACGATTAAGACAGAAGCACCATTGCTTTTTAGTATGGCTACCATTTCTTCGCTAAACCGGTTCTTGCGTTGTGGAGCATAAAGCTCGAATAAAAAGTTCATTAACAGTATTAAAGGTATAAAATAAATTAAGGGAGCCATATAGGAAGCGAAGCTTAATCTGCTCCCACTATCTACTTGACTCATCAAACCACTAGCAAATCTCAGCCACCAGGATATATAAAGGGCCAAAATGGTTATCAGGCCGTCAAACACTACTATTATTCGATTAAGTAATCTTTGATTGTTCCTGATCAATGCTCTCACCCCGTTGTTTCCGCTTTTTCTTGAAAATGTTTATAAACACAGCTACCGCAAAACGCACCCAAATCCCGATATTCACCAATAAATTTACTAGCAAGTTTTTTTCAGCAGCATAGTGTTTACGATAAAAAATCAACATAGCTCGATGAAATTCAAACAGCATCCGATACCTACGTTTTTCGCTACTAGCACCCTTAAAATGAATTATCTGAGCAGTTGGATGGTAATAAATTTCCCACCCTGCTTGTTTTATTCGGTAACACCAGTCAATATCCTCCCCATACATAAAAAAGACCTCATCCAATAAACCTACCTGGTTCAAAGTCTCTCGCCTCACCAGCATAAAGGCACCTACCAGGCAGTCTACAGGGTAAGTCTGATTTTCATCCAAAAAGGTCAGATTATACTGAGCGAACCTGGGACTGTGGGGAAATATTTTGCTCAGTCCTAGGGCTTGAAAAAAGGCGTTTTGAGGAGTAGGAAAGCTCCTTCTACAGGCCAAATCAAGCCTACCATCCGGTAGTACCACTTTACAGCCAGCTGCCCCCACCCGCGGATGCTCTTCCATAAACTGTAGCATCGTATCAAACGTCCCAGGGAGGACGACTGTGTCTGAATTGAGTAGCAGGACATAACGCCCCTGACTCAGCTGGATAGCCCGGTTATTAGCCCGAGCAAAACCTTCATTCTGAGCATTCTCCAATATGGTTAGCTGAGGGAACTCCTTCTTGACCATCTGGTTGCTACCATCGGTAGAATTATT
>CAZKEO010000124.1:0-6131 GCA_964551785.1 uncultured Eubacteriales bacterium
CGGCGCATACGTACTTGGACGCCCGATGCCCAGTTCTTCCATTTCTTTAACCAGCTTTCTCAAGTATCCAGTCGCTACTTTTTCTTTTTTCCCCAGTGCTGGCACACAAATTTCCTGCAGAGAACAACTTCGACAGTATTTACCCTTCACTGCTTTTGGAGTCACTCCAGCCTCATACAATTCATGCATTCTTGCTGCTAGTTGTATAACTCTGGACCTTAAGGTTTGTTCAAATTTAACTTTATGCCTGTGTTTGGTTTCCCCATAAAAGAACTCGCCGAAACTGAGTTTAATCCCCTGCATTTCTTCAAGACACATCGCTTGGGCACATAGTTGCACTTCATCCCGATCATCTACTTTGGGCTTACCCCTTTTGTATTCCACAATTCTAATTTCCAGAGGGCTGGCTGCTTCCATTTTTTGCTGATACTCTATCACATCAGCAACTCCGAAAAGACCTAATTTCCTAGAGACCAATGGGACGGAACGTACTACTTTGACAGCATTCCTCGTTTCCGTAAAATAGGGGTCATCCACTCGCTGATGCAAATGTTTACCCTCGACCGTTCGCACATTTTCTACCCATTGGTTTTCAATGTGTATCAGTGCCCACTGTCGCTCACAAAAAGCAATGTGCTGGATACCGGATAATGCTAGGAGTTCTTCATCATCATAGCTCTTAGTATCCATTACTTTTCTATCATATTAACACCAGCAGGTACTGCCGAACTTGCAATAGTAACCTCATAATCATCAAATGAGCGAGCAGGTCGACCTAGGTCTTTCCTAGAAATCTTTACGAGGTCAAATAATTTATAAGCGGGTGCATTACCCAAGGCAGACTCATGCTCAAAAACAATGAGCTTGCGAGAAGCCATCTTACCCCTCGCCGCAGAATGGTCATGATCAAACATATTAATTAAAGCATTCCATAACAGTTCAAGGTCTCCCTTAGAAAAGCCAGTTTTCTGTGCTAAATGGGCTGAGATATAGCCTTCTACTCTGTATAGAGCGTAGGGTACGATATGTTTTCTACCCATTTCTCGATCTTTCTTTTCAGCATCTTTTTCTGAGGTAACAGCCATCCTGGTAATAGTTACTTCCTGTTGGACAATCGGGTCTATGCTGCGGGCAAAATTTAGCTGGACTGGTCCACGAACCTGACCACAATTAACCTCAGTGGTCATAACCGCTCCAAAGGCTCTGATATCAAAGAAATGGTGGCACATAAACTTAGTAACTTCTTCCGCTAGTTTCACATCCTTGGGAAGTTTTTTGTCCTTAGTATTAGGTTCTATTTCTAGCTTAGCATATGCTTTGCGGTGTTGGGTATTTAAGACAGCCCCTTCACGAACATAAATATCGTATCCTTCCTCTGTCTTGCCACCCTCTTGCTTAACAATATCAACAAAATTCCTAACTTTGCGCTTCAGGCACACATCTGTCACCAGGCCAAGCCCTGTTTCAGCATCAATGCGGGGCATATTACCAGCATCCGGATCACCATTTGGATTACCATTTTCCACATCAAACAAAAGCACAAACTCATACCTTTTATTAATCAAATCTACCATTAATTACACCTCTTTCTTTTCATTCTTTTTAAACAATGCTTGGCGTTGATGATAGTAACCAAGTACAAATAAGCCCTGATCTTCTAAGTTTAGGTGCGCTGGAAAAGCATTAAGTCCGCCCATTACCTCCTCTATACGTTTATCCATAAAACGGCCATACTCTGCTTTAGCTATGTGGTGCTGAGATAATCTTAGTAAAATCGGAAAGACCGAACCCGGAGCTGCAGATGCAGCCCCGAAGTATCTATCCTTGATAGTGGCATTTATCCCTGGATTGGCGTCTTCTTGAGCCTTTTCCAAGAGGGCAAATAGCCTTCCTAACCTGTAGGCCACGTTAGTGTTTTGTTCATCTAGTGCCATCGAAATATTCACCTCATTTCCCTTTTTATAATAGCGTTGGTTTCTAGCCAGACATGCCTTAATAGTAGCTACCCGAGTGTAATTAACTTTTCGGTCTGCCCTAATTCTTGAAATTACTGCACTGTATAGCATCTGGGGGTACGGCATTCCTGTAAGAATTGAACGCATTAGTACACCACCCAATAGAGGCGAAATCCGCTTGGCATCACTTAATGGTGCGGTCTCTTTTAATATCATGCTGAAAGGTATAAAATCAGGCTCTGTTTCAAAACTTTTTACCAAGGCTAGGTCTTTATAATGTTGGCTGATTTTATCCAAGAACTTTCCATATTGGTCAACATGCCAAAACCTAATAGCTAGTCGACTGTTATTGGGTGCCAAACCTAAAATATAAAAATTGACGTTTGGGTTAACACCAACCAGACCTTCGCTAACTGGTTTTCCTGCCCTTATCTTAGCAAAAATATCATGTAGTAATTGCACTGTTTGAGGGTCTCTGACAAATTGACTTGACTCTTCATCTTCTTTTATGCTATCTTCTCTGGCAGGGTAAAACAATGCTGACAATAGGTCTTCCTCTAAACCGCCGGAGGAACGTTCTGCCCAAAATACAGTAGTTGTTTCTCCTATTCGCATTCTGTTCTTTATGTTACCAAGTAAATAATTTATTGCAGTTGTGTAGCCAAACACCGCTTTTTCACTTACTGGTGCATTATAGCTCTGAGTTTTTCCATATGACGTAAACGCATCTAAATTAAATGATACTATAGAAGCCCCACCTGGCTGAGCTCCAGTTACGCCTTTGATGCTTGGGTGCAACCGAGCTATAGCTGAATGTTTACCAGTAATTAAACATTGGCTAACAACTGCGGATTCTTGACCTAATTGGTGATTTTCCCAGGCCTCATTTATGGGCACTCGGTTATGGATATACCCCTCTTCACCCTCTAATCTGAAAACCAGGTTGCCTCCATCCGACAAACCTTCAATGACATCAGCTACTTTTGGGTGCTTATCTGAGCTTTCCGGTTTCCAGTTTCTTAAAAAGCATAAGACAGCAATCGCCCCTTCGTCATTCACCCCTTTGAGAATTTTCTCTTGAAGTTTACGGAACGCTTCAAAGGTCTCTTTAGTCCTATCTTTCTTATCTGCATCGTTTTTCTGTTTAAGGCCAAGTACGTACTTACTGTTGTCACATAAAAAATTTGCAAGAATTCCTGAGGCGCGCTTGGCCTGTTCTGGCACATCTAAACTACGGGAAATAAGTTTTTTCCCTTTCTCTATTCGCAAATCCAAGATATTAACCAGATCACCGGTCTTAGAAAGCACTAATGCAAATGATACCTTCGCCTTACTACAGCCTGGCTTGCTTATTCCCGAATCCTCATCCTCTAGCAGTCTTTCATAACACTCATACAAGGCATTAATAATCACCTATTAACACCCCCAATCTCCATCCGGGGTACTTCGATCTTTCCATCATTCATAACCGCTCTAAAAAACTTGGGGGTTAGGTTGTCAGTGTAATCGATATCCAAGAGCATCCAGCCTAAATCCTTTTCGGCTGTGTATACAGAATGTGGAAACGGCTCGTCCACCTCGATTAGGCGGAACTTGGCAGGAAACTCTCGACAGCCCAAATATGGTTGGTGATAGCATTGTCCCTGCTTAGCCCGCCGCTGAGCAATATTGTAGTGTTTCTCCGGAGTGTCTTCGGTACCGGCCTTCTCAGTCATCTCAAAATGAGCTTCAATAACATATGCTACTTCTCTTAATAACAGGGTAGCCCGTTGCTGCCTATCATCTGCAGCATACTGACATAATTCAACTGGGTCACCTTTCATAGCCTTTCTAACATTCCCTGCCGGTATTTTGCCCCCGACTTCATTGCGGCGAAGATTATCAAATCGGATTTGATTTAACACATGTATCCTATCAACAACCCACCGGATTGCAGGCTTCCAATGAATAGCCTCTAGGATTCCTCTAGCTGCTGATGGTGTTATCACATCATAACTAACCCTCTCCACCTTCATTTCAGGTCTGGTAAAACAAGCATAATCCCCCCAGACCATTAGGCGAATTCCATAACCCATTTTCTCACTCCCTTCTTTGCTCGTTAAATAATTAATGTATCTTTGAGAAACATGCTCTCAGTGCATGGCAGTAAACCCATCTTCGCACTGTAGTTTGCATTATAGGCATCATCCTTCAGGACATAAAACTTACCACCGATATTTTCAATCATTCCGAAGCGGTGCATTTCCTTAAACTCCTGTTCATATACAGCTACTGAATATTTTTGTAGCATTCTTACATACTTGCCAGGGAAACTACTCCACCTCGCTTTCTCCAATAGATGTCTGCAACTGTCATCCCAAGGTATGACCACTGAGTTTGTGTTTTCATCAATCAATTTAACCTTGTCGGCTATTGTCCGAAAAGGAAATCTGAGCAATTTCTCTTGTTCTTTGATCTCAGCTAATATCATTTCCTTATCAAGTTCCTCACCCTCTATTTCATAGAGCATCGTAAAATAAGCTTTTACCGCCTCCATGCTGAGCGGATCCGTATGGTGTTTAAAGATGCTTTCGCCAATTTCCGCTGTCCTACTGAGCCAACCCTTGGGAAGTCCATGTTTTTCAGGCTTGAATACGAATACTTCCCCTTTTGCTAGTCGACCCTCTCGGTTACATCTACCAGCTGACTGGGCAATAGAGTCCACACCGGCTGAACCTCGGTAAACGACAGGGAAATCTATGTCCACACCGGCCTCAATTAATTGCGTGGACACTACCCGGCAGGTTTCCCCACTTTTTAACCTTAGCTTGATGTTCTCGAGGGTTTGTGATCTATGAGCAGGACACATCCTTGTGCTTAAATGAAAAGTCCCCGCTCCCTCGATTTTCTCGTAGATGACTCGGGCATGCTTCTTAGAATTAACTATACACAACACCTGCTGATAGGATAACAGTCGCTCAGTCAACACATCATCTGACAACCGATTAAGATGCTGTACTCGAACCCTTTGGAAAGCCATATACAATTTTTCCGGGTCATCAATTATTTCTATTATATTACTCGTGGGTGGCAAAAACTTTTTGATTGCGGGTTGAGTCGCTGTGCACAAGACTATAGTTGTGTTGTAGTTCTCAACCAACTCCATCAAAGCATTAAGACATGGTTTCAAATAACCTGTGGGAATCATTTGGGCTTCATCAATTATCACTACACTATTAGCAATGTTGTGTAGTTTTCGACACCGGGAACTTTTTGCTGCAAATAACGATTCAAAAAACTGGACGTTTGTTGTTGCTATCAAAGGCATATCCCAGTTTTCGGTAGCTAACTTCAATTTATCTGAAGCCTTTGTACTGAATTCCGAATCTACCTCTCGTAAATCATCCTCAGGGTAGGTAAAATTGCTGTGATGCTCAAGCACTTTTTCTTAGCCAAATATTTCTCGAAAAACCTTGGCATTTTGTTCGATTATGCTAGTATAGGGGATTACAAAGATTATCCGCTCTTTGCTGTGCTTAACCGCATGTTTCAAGGCAAAGGCCATTGAGGAGAGTGTTTTCCCCCCTCCAGTTGGTACTGTAAGAGTAAACAGAGCTGATGGGGATAATGCCTTTTCCCGGCAATTGGACAGAATCACAGCTCGATGCTTATTGATTGGGGTATCCGGCGCACTCCGCGATTTATTATCCAAATATGTCTCTAAACTGGCTAGCATTTCAATCATTGATGCTTTACAATCACGCAAAGCTGCTTTTTCAAGGTTCAAAGCACGTTCGGTATCCAAAAAATCTGCATCTACCAAGGACGAATATAGGAATCTTATGAAGAACTGAAGACTAAAGCCTGCCCCAACAGGTGTTTTAGTAATCGGGAAAGTAATCTCATCCGGTTTTGGAATAGCTATTTCACTAATGAAGGCACTGCAGTCTGGTAAATCTCCTTTATTTAAGCGACCTTCCAAGGAAGATTCGTCAGCCTTACTGCCCCAATCTGGAAGCCCACAATGATGACCAGCAATTACATAGGCTAAGATTTTACCATATACTTGATGTAACCTTTCCGCTTCAACTGCTCCAGCAGTAGAATGGTCAACCTTATTTTTTGCGCCTTCCAATCGCTTCTGAAATTCTAGAGAATATTTTCCAATATCATGCATCAAGCCCGCCAACGTCAAGG
>CAZKEO010000125.1:0-6129 GCA_964551785.1 uncultured Eubacteriales bacterium
AGGTTAGCAGGGGTCTGGCGACTGCCAGGGATAATACTAGGAAGGGTATCGATAAGCTAATCCAGCGTGCCAAGGGGACAGGAACAGAAGGGAAAGAACGAGCAGCTACTCAGGGGACGAGACAGATTAATACGAGAAAATGTTTGACGAATGGCACCCTGACACTTGAAGAAGCAAGACGGAATCGAGCGGTAGTTGAGCAATTTGCTGTGAATCATTCGCCCATAGTAAATGCAATTGAAGCTTCTACAGGCAGAACTATTCTAAATAATAGGGAGTTATCATATAGTGAGAGACAAGCCAGGGTAGATAATTGGCGTCGTATGCTTACCGAAGGTGCCGCAATGATGAGTGTTGGTGGCGCTCGGGGGAGGGATAATGTTGCTAAGAGTGGTGACTTTTCAATATTAAAATGGGATAACTACCCCTCAAATCTTCCTAAACCAGACGGACCATTTAGGCTAATTAAGGGAACCGAGTATGAAGCTGCACGCAAAGCTGCCAATCAAGCAAATAAAGCAATTCATTCCGCTGACCCTTCCTTAAAAGGTATGCAAATACACGAAATTCAACCTGTAAAATTTGGGGGAAGCCCAACAGAAATTTCTAATAAAATCCCTTTGACGCGATCTGAACATGCTAAAGCAACATCCTGGTGGAGACAACTTCAAAGAGAACTGGAAGAATAAATTCATGGAGGAAGATGTTATGGACCAGAAGTTAAAAAGCCTTGTTGAAGGTATGGAGCTAAACCCCCCAACAACGAAGGATGTACTAGATATCGTGGAGACAAAACTAGGAATCAAATTTCCACAGGAATATGTAGACTTCATGTTAGAGTCTAACGGAGCAGAAGGAAATGTCGGTTCTAATTCATATCTTGCTTTATGGTCTGCTGAACAAATAGTGCAGTTAAGTGAGGAATATGAAGTAAACGAATATACGCCGAGTTTAGTTTACTTTGGTTCAGATGGTGGAGGAATGGCATACGCTTTCGATAAAAGAAAAGACACAATCCCAATAGTTGAATTTCCGTTTGAATCAATAAACATCGACGATGCAAAATTTTGTGGAAATAGTTTAATTGAGTTCTTACAATATTTATTTAACCTTGAGTAAGTTTTGGCAAAGATATAAAGAAGAACCTCAAGTGAGTAGAGTATACTCTCTTGAGGTTCTTCTTTATAAGGGGTTAAAGCTTCGCCACCTTCTTTACCTGCTCCCGAAAAAATATCCAAATGCGAGTTCGCTGACCTGCTCCCATAAAAGTATCCCAACTCAAAGGCGATTCCGGATGATATTGACGGCCAAAAAGTCTCACGGGAAAGCAGTATCTCAGGAAGCAGCTACTTCCTCTATGATGGCGATACCGCCATCTTGGAAGGAAGCACTTCTGACTTGGTTAATGCTACTGCCTATCTGGAAGGAATCGGGGGACTTTTAGCGAAAGTATCACCAGAAGGGCTAATGGCCTACTACTATTACGATGCCCAGGGCAATCTCGGGGTAGTGGCCGATGTATATGGCAACAGCACTGACAGCTATGCCTATGATGCCTGGGGAGCTATCGCTGAACACTCCGGCAGCAGTGATGAGCAGTACACCTATGTAGGTAAATATGGGGTCAGCATGGAACCAGACGATGGTCTCTTGATGATGGGAGTCCGCTTCTACGACCCAGAGCTTGGGGTATTCCTACAAAAAGACCCATTCCCAGGGTATCTGGTTGATCCCACAACCTTGCATCCATATATGTATACCAGAAACGACCCTGTGAATAAGATTGATCCAACTGGTGAGAACTGGTTTACAGATAAATGGAATGAATATGTTGCCAAACCTGCTGAATCGATTTATAACAGTGTAGCTTCGGCGGCGAATAAAGGAAAGGAAAAGGTTAGCCGAGGTATAGCAAATGCCAGGGAAATATATCAGAAGTTCCAAGAGAAGCGACAGGCCCGTTGGAAAAATGCCGGTGCTAGGGGTAAGGAACGGGCGGCTGCTCAGGGGACGAGAAAAGATACTGGAATTCTTAACAGAATAAATGAGAGATTCTTTGGTGGGCAATTAAACCAACTTAATAACAGATATATTGCTCCGTATGGTGAAGATATTGCTTCGGGTGTTGTAAGTATTACACCTGGTGTTGGAGATGCAAAAGACTGGCAGGAAGTAATTACAGCGAGAGACTTGGTAACAAATAAAGAACTTTCAACATTTGATCAAGGCGTAACAGTCTTTGCAGCGTTTTTACCACTTGTTGGAGGGAAAGTAGTTAGAGAAATATTAGGTGAAGCTGTTGAGGATACTTTAAGAGTTCGGCATTACACAAACCGCAAGGGTATTAATGGAATTGAGGGAGAAGGTATTGTTCGGGCTAAAGATAACAATAGAGTTTATGTTGAACCAGCTAATAAAAAACCACTTAGTCCAATACAAGCCCAAGATACATATCAGTTAGGAAAAGGAAAAGGAAGAGACTATGTAGAGTTCGATGTTCCTAACTCACAGCTAGAGTGGGTAAAGAACCCAAGATATGGCACTCCAGAGCTAACTGTTAATGGTGATGTTAACCTAAACAATCCTAATTTCGTAAGACGGAAATAACAATTGATGAAAGGAGAAAAGAATGTTAAAAACTAATGAAAAAATAACGATGTTAGGTACTGAATTAATTGAAGCACTTAAAGAAATAGAAGTCATTCTGATATCTCTGCATAAAATGGGTTCTTATTATGGTGAGAAATTTTTAGAAGCGGAAGATAAATGTAGAGCTGAGTATGAAAGAGAAACTACCCGCTTCATAGATGAATGGAAGGTCACTCATAGATTAGCCAAAGTTAGGCGTATTTTATCGGAGGGATTTGATGATACTTTAGGGGAAGATGATGCGGAAGATTTAGAAAGAATAATGGAACAATTAAAGTTTTGGTGCAAACCAGGAGATAATCCAGCGGAATCCAGTATCACGACTACTTAATATACATTCTCGAACCTCAAGGGAGTTAGCATATATAATCTCTTGAGGTTCTTCTTTTCTGACGGGGATATCCGCACCAAACGGTCGTATTTCCAAAGACAATTGGATTAGTGCGAATTGGAAACGCACCATGCACCATATTTCAAACTGCAGTGAGATTAAGAAGCCAGGGAATTTTCCTGTTTCATGCTGTTAAAGGGGTTAAATCAATTGGTGGGAGTTCTTTATTGGAAAACATAGGGGTTACTAAGTCTGTGATTAACCTCATATTTCCTGTCGTATGTTGGCTTTGAAGTTTGATTCATGGCTTCTTTTCCCACGAGGTTAATGTATTCCCATAAATCCTAGTAATTATTGAGCCGTTTTAGTACCGTGTGCCACTTCAAGTTGCCTGAAAGTTTGAAGCTTATTGCTTGACCGTTAAATACCTTTCTAGCCGAGCCTCTGTAGGTGAAACACTAATAGTCTCTTTGTTATATCTTCACGGAGTAATTCCCCCGTCCACCTAGGAATTAGCATAATCTCACCCAGCGGAACTGTTGGCTACAGTTATGATGGGGATACCGCTATCTTGGAAGGAAGCACTCCTGACTTGGCTAATGCTACTGCCTATCTGGAAGGAATCGGGGGACTTTTAGCGAAAGTATCACCAGAAGGGCTAATGGCCTACTACTATTACGATGCCCAGGGCAATCTCGGGGTAGTGGCCGATGTATATGGCAACAGCACTGACAGCTATGCCTATGATGCCTGGGGAGCTATCGCTGAACACTCCGGCAGCAGTGATGAGCAGTACACCTATGTAGGTAAATATGGGGTCAGCATGGAACCAGACGATGGTCTCTTGATGATGGGAGTCCGCTTCTACGACCCAGAGCTTGGGGTATTCCTACAAAAAGACCCATTCCCAGGGTATCTGGTTGATCCCACAACCTTGCATCCATATATGTATACCAGAAACGACCCTGTGAATAAGATTGATCCAACTGGTGAGAACTGGTTTACAGATAAATGGAATGAATATGTTGCCAAACCTGCTGAATCGATTTATAACAGTGTAGCTTCGGCGGCGAATAAAGGAAAGGAAAAGGTTAGCCGAGGTATAGCAAATGCCAGGGAAATATATCAGAAGTTCCAAGAGAAGCGACAGGCCCGTTGGAAAAATGCCGGTGCTAGGGGTAAGGAACGGGCGGCTGCTCAGGGGACGAGAAAAGATACTGGAATTCTTAACAGAATAAATGAGAGATTCTTTGGTGGGCAATTAAACCAACTTAATAACAGATATATTGCTCCGTATGGTGAAGATATTGCTTCGGGTGTTGTAAGTATTACACCTGGTGTTGGAGATGCAAAAGACTGGCAGGAAGTAATTACAGCGAGAGACTTGGTAACAAATAAAGAACTTTCAACATTTGATCAAGGCGTAACAGTCTTTGCAGCGTTTTTACCACTTGTTGGAGGGAAAGTAGTTAGAGAAATATTAGGTGAAGGTGTTGAATCTTTTACAAAAAATGCGGATGTATTTGAAGGGATGGGTAAAGGCGCTGACTTCTATGTTACTCCAAAAGGTGATGTGGTCCCTGGCACAAAAAGTGGGTTTAACGATAATCTGTCAAAAATGACAAATCAAAATGGTAAGTACGTTGGAGAGGGCAGTATCGGTCAAGTACGAGTAAGGGTTGAAGATGCTCACCCACAAAGCGCTAATGTTAAAAAACCAAGTCCTGACCATGACGTTCCACATGTTCATGCAGAACACAGAAAAAATGGACAGACAGGTCCTTGGGGAGAAGGCGACCCCACTAATAATATTTCTTTCCCGCAGGATTGGTTAAAGTAATTAAATCAGGAGGAAAATTAATGGACAATATAATAGAGATATTGAATGGCGGTGGTTTGGCTGACTGGTCATTAACCAAGTTGGAAATTGATTACGAAAGAGTAGAAGTTATCGTCTCAAGTGATAATGGAAACAACAATGTAACAATTTGCTGTAAAGACTATATTGGGTTCTCTTTCATAGGGCATTGGGATGAGTCAATCATTGAAGACATTTCGGTGGATATTGGAGGAAGTTTAGTTGATGAATCAATACAAGCGGTCAAGAAACGATATGGAAATAATCCTTTGCCTGGCGGAGGTGTAAAAAAAATCAACGATAGTTGGTACCAAGTTAATATTAAGCTAATTGACGGGAACGTGGTTAGAGTCGCATGTAGCAATATTGAAGTTGATGGTATCTAACTGCATAAATCGAAACAAACCAGCTACAAAAATTCGGAGAGCCAAAGCTATGCACCTAACTCTAGGGTTGTAAAGGTTCCTGAAAAAGAAAACATGTAGAAACTGACAACAGAATTACAATTCTGCAGTGAGATCTACGGTATGCTAAAATGGTAGTAGCAGGTAAAAACTGTTACTACCATAACTTTTCTCACTACAGTTCAGCACCTCAGGGGACGAGACAAACTAATCAGAGTAACTCAGGTGTAATCTTCAATCCAATTCCGAGTATAAATACTACTGCGTGCCATGTCTCGGCTACTCAGGGTATACCTATGAACCAAGTGACCATTAACCCTAATAATCCAGGATACAAATACCCAGCTATGACACTTGGAGTGGCAATTGGGGGGACTTTAGCAAGTGGTGCTTACGCCAGCCTAGTCCCTGCGGCTGCACCGATAGTAAATAAACTTATAGAGGGTCCCGCAAACACCAACGTATACTTAGGAGTTAAAGAAGGAGCTGCAAACTATGTTGGAATTACAAACAACGTTGCGGCCCGAGCGGCCCAACATGGGGCAAGATTTGATACGTTGAGGACTATCACTGATAATCCAGTTACTAGAAACCAGGGAAGGGCGATAGAACAAGTCTTGATAGAACAAAATCCACAATTTGCGAACAAGATAAACAGCATTTCGCCGAATAACCCCTTGTATAAAGATGCTATAAGCTGGGGAACTGAATGGCTAAAACGAAACGGATTCATGGATTAAGGAGGGGGCCGATTATGACATTTACAGATGAGTTAATCTCAATACAAACTTCACGAAAAAAACCAAAAGGTGGGGACATTTTTGTAATCCAACCCAAAAGAGGTTTATACTTTTATGGAAGAGTAATGCGAACCAACATCTCTAGCA
>CAZKEO010000126.1:0-6101 GCA_964551785.1 uncultured Eubacteriales bacterium
GCTATTTCCTGACGTTTTGGCAGTGTATTGGGCTTATTTTCCATTAGTTGCGGCGGCTAACCGCCTTCCCTCCTTCATGGTTCAGATTGTTTTGCGCCAACGTAGTAACCGGCACAAGTTATACATAATCCTGGCACTACTACCACCAGTACGCAGTAACTGTTGACTGATTTCCTTTAATTCTGCCCCATGAGCTTTGGGGTCAGAGAGGTACATGGCGAGTAACCCTTCTAGCACGGTGCTGTGAAAAAGTGGATTATCCAAGCTGGCAATTTGCCGGACAGCATTTTCGAGAAACCAGATCAGCCTTTTTTGGCACTGGGCACTGTCAGGGTAATAAAAAATAAAGTTTAAGTCGCCCCCATCACGGTCTTCCTGCTGGTCTATGAAATAGTCTAAAAGAATATGTAACCCACAAATCCAAGGGAAATAGGCTTGTTTCAGTTGCTGCACTTCCAACTCTGTCAGCTCCGGGTTAGTTGCCACCGCACCTAGCACAAACATCCCTAAGGTAGAACCTGAAGCAGCAGCAAACTCCCAACTGGTTAGCCCTGGATAATCCTGCAGCCAGGGCTTAGCCCACTGCAG
Organism: uncultured Eubacteriales bacterium; assembly: GCA_964551785.1. Lineage (GTDB taxonomy): Bacteria > Bacillota > Carboxydocellales > JAJZTU01 > CAZKEO01. Next base: position 589 of record CAZKEO010000126.1, read on the forward strand.
CATTTTCGCTTCTCTAATGTCCGGATGTAAATGCTTATAGGTTTGGAGGTCCGAATACAAGCGCGCTAAGTGGAGTAAATCCCTTTGCACCAAGTGGTAGGCAGGCCAACAAGCAACCTGCTCGCGACACTTCTGCACCAGACCCGCTAGATAACCCCCGTCTTCAGTGTGGGGGTAGAAGCGGTAATAATCAGAGATGGGAACCTGGGGGTTCAAAGCTTCCTCCATCGCCAGATGGAGTTGTCGAAAGGCTGCTTCACTCTGCACTCCGGCGCGGTCACAGAGGTTGTCAAGATAATCACTAATGGTCTGTAACGCTACGACAAAGCGGGTAAAGTTTTCTTGGTTAACTCCGGGGTAGAGCGCATACACGCTACCCCCTTGAGCATGAAAGCGTTTACTGAGAATACTGGCATCTGCTTGGGTGGCTAAGACCTGATCAGGACAAGCCTGAACCCTAGTTCGCCAACCATCCAGTTCATTTTCCACGCGGGGAAAAACTTCTTTCACAAATTTCGTAATTAATCTCAGCCTGGATCCTAATTGCCCTGAAGCAACATTTATGGACATTTACTAAGATTCGCCTCCTTGAAATCTGCCTGGCCGGGTAGAAACAAAGCCAGTAATAAACCGACCAGCGGTAATGATACTGTCAAATATAAAGTGTTTAGTAAACCCCAGTGATCAGCTAAAAAGCCCAACAGGGTGGCACCTAGTCCGCCCATGCCGATTGCAAAACCCATCATCAGTCCTGCCGCCATCCCAATCCGATTGGGTAAAAGTTCCTGACAAAAAACTACTGTGATTGAAAAAGTTGCTACAACGGTTGCCCCGGCAATAGCTAATAGTACCGGTGACCAAAAACCCGGGAGGTTTAACCACAACCAGAGCACTGGGGCAGTGATTAACATTGATCCAACTATGACCGTCCTTCTACCCCAACGATCAGCCAGCGGCCCCCCCAGTAGCGTTCCCAAAGCACCGGAAATCAAGAATACTGCTAACATGCCGCTCGCATAGTCATGGCTCTTGTGCGCATAATTAACGAGATATAAGGGCAAGAAAGAGGTTAGCCCAACATGAATCCAGGAGCGAACTGTCACTACACAAATTAATAATATTACCGGTACCCAGGTCCGCCCTTGATAACGGTAAACTTTTTTTGAGCTGTCCTGTGCTGCGCTGTTATTGACGGACAATATTTTTTCGCTGGTATAGTCTTGACGAGTAACCTGCCAGAGGATAATTGCCATCAGCCCGCTAATGACCAACACCCCTGAGAGACCTTTGAGACCATAAAAGCCCACTAGCATTCCGCCCATAACTGGGCCTAATCCCATGCCAAAGTTACCTCCCACGGAAAAAATGGACATAGCTGTAGCTTTTTTGTTGCCTCCCAGATAATGCGTGATTTTGGAAGCCTCAGGGTGAAACGCCCCAATACCTACCCCACCGATAAAAATTGCCCCCAACATGACCGGGTAACTCGGGCTGAAGCCAACCATGGCCATACCTGCCCCTGCTGTCAGACAGCCGACCGGAATCAACCAGCGAATTGCCACCTTATCACTAATGTACCCAAAAACAGGCTGGATAATAGATGAACTTATATTTGCCACCAAAATGATAATTCCAATCATGAAATAGGATAAGCCAAATTTTTCCTTCAAAAGCGGGAGTAAAAAAGGAATTAAGCCCTGATTAATATCTGTCACAAGGTGTCCCATACTTAAAATAGCTAATACTCTTTTGTGCATTGTATGCCTCCATATCTAGTCCTGTTATAACCCGCCTAGTTGGCTTTGACCGCAAGCAAACTGCAATCCTAACACTGCTATTATATCCTGAAATTGCCTTTGCTCCAAATCACACCGCTTTGGCAATTAATATTTTGGACAGATTTAGTCGCTTTCACTAGAAATGGGAAATTTACAGCAGGAAATAGGCAACATTCGACGAAATACCTAAATATATCCTATACTGTCCAAGGAGGGATGTAATGGGCAAGATTATTTCTTTAGTCATGAATAAAGGCGGAGTAGGTAAAACCGTAACAGCCACCTCACTCGCTGCCATTTTAGCTCAGCAGTTAGGGCCAGGCAAGGTTTTACTTGTTGATGGTGACCATCAGGGGAGTTGCAGTATCACCTTTGGGCTAGATCCTGACAGCTTTAACCAAACAATTTATGAAGTAATGCTGGGAGAAGTAGCTGTCGAAGCAGCGATTATTTCTCTACCAGCAGGCCTGGATTTACTTCCTGCCAATGATAATCTGGTAGCCTTAGACTTTCAGGTTTTTACCAATCTGGAAGCCTATCCAGCCCCCTTTCAGCTGTTAGCTAAAATTTTAGCCGGGCTTAAGAACAAGTATGAATACATCATCATTGATTCGCCACCCGCTCTTTCCCTCATGCAGGGCAATATTATCACAGCTAGTGATGAGATCTTAGTAGTTTTCCAATGTGAGCACTTGTCCGTCAGAGGCAGTAAACGCATGATCGAAACTATTAATATGTTCCAGGAAGAGCATAACCCTACCGTGAAAATCGCTGGCATTATCCCTACCATGCTAGATAAACGGTCCAAGCACTCTCGCGAAGTATTGGAGGAGGCCAAAAGCTTCTTTGGTGAGCTCGACATTAAGGTACTGGAGACCGTAATACCACGTTCGGTGAGGTTTGCTAACGCTCCTGCCTTGTGTGGAAAGCCTGCAGTACTTGCTTATAAAGCTAATCCTTTAGTAACTGCCTATTATAATTTAGTAGAGGAGGTCGTCAGACTTGACTGAGACAAATGACAAGAAAGGTAAAAAATCCTTTATCCAGAGTATCAGCGCTGCCGCAAAACAGGAGGCTTCCGTTCAGGCCCAGGCAGCAACCCAGGCTCAGCCTGTTGCTTTAGCCGCAGCAAAAGCTCCTGCAAAAACTAGTGCTCCGGCCAAAGCTGCTCCTGTAAAGGCCAGTGCTCCAGCCAAAGCTGCTCCAGCGAAGTCCAGCACAGCCAAGGCTAGTGCTCCAGCAAAAACTGCAGCTAAATCACCGGCTAAAACTATAGCCCCAAAAACTACTGCCCCGGCCATGAAAACTCCGGCCAAGGCCGCAACACCCGCTAAGGCTAAGGCTCCGGCTCCGGCTAAAGCAGCTACAACTACGAAGCCAGCTCAACCGAAGCAACATCAGCAAACTCAAGCGGCTACTACTGCAGCTAAATCAGCCACCCCACAGCATACAGCAAAGCCTAAGCTGGATATGATTACACCCTTTTTCATCCCGCTAATAGCCGGCCAAGCTTTATTTAATGCCCAAAAAAGAATTTGGAAACTATGGACTACTCTCTAGAAGAATGATTTCTAGAATAGAATAAACTCTAAATTGCTACCAAAAAAGCAATGCCTCAATCGTTTGATTTAGGCATTGCTTTTTTACTTGACACGGTACTCCCTACTTTTAGCTAAAATGCTTTTCTATGCTCAACTTCAGCTTCTGCTCGCTTAGCTGCTGAAACTCTTGATAGTCGAGACTATATAAGGCGTCCAGAAAACTTATCGCAAAACTCCCGGGGCCCTGTACTGAACTAGCGGCTTTTTCCGCTGCTGCCCCGTAAAAAGCTAAGGCTGCCAGTGCTCCCAGGCCAGGGTCATTACTCACTGCCAGAAAAGCTCCCATAGTGGAGGTTAAGGCACAGCCAGTACCGGTCACCAGTTGCAATAATTCATGCCCTGTCCGGTTAGTGTAAACCTTGGCTTTATCTATCAGATAATCAGTTGCTCCGGTGGCACACACCAGGGCACCTGTTTGCTCAGCCAAGGCTTTAGTCAGACTTACATCTATATCTGTTGTAAGGCTGTCCACTCCCTTATTTTTTCCGGTCGTCCCAGCTAAAAAGCCCATCTCGCCACAATTCCCCCTGATTAGGCTGAACTTGATTTGTTTAATTAGTTCTAGGGTCGTTTCATTGCGGTATCTTGTCGCCCCCACCCCTACCGGGTCGAGAATTACTGGCTTATGCTGTTCGTTGGCCACTTGGCCTGCCTTCAGAAAGTAGGTTACTTGTCGCGGATGTAGGGTTCCGATGTTTAATACCACAGCATCGGCAATTTTAGCTAACTCCTCAGCCTCTTGATCTCCTTCAGACATTATGGGAGACGCACCTACTGCCAGTAGCACGTTGGCTGTAAAGTTAGTCACTACATTGTTGGTGAGATTAACGATTAACGGCCTGCTCTTTTTTACTGCTTCCCGGATGGCCCATAGTTCTTGTTCTATCATTCGTATTTCCCCCTTTTGCATCGTTATTTTAAGCCTATTTATTTAGTTCATTCATAATCTTCATGGCACATAACTGACCACACATGGTACAAGTATCCAGATTCTCTCCACCTCTTTCTTTACGCATTTCCCTGGCCTTTTCAGGGTCGATGGCAAGCCGAAACTGTTCTTCCCAATTCAGTTCCTTCCGAGCTTTACTCATTTGGTAATTACGCTCGTAGGCCTCCTGATTCCCTCTGGCTAAATCTGCGGCATGAGCAGCTATTTTGAGTGCTACAACTCCTGCTTGAACATCTGCCACGTTGGGCAAGCCCAGGTGTTCTGCCGGGGTAACGTAGCAGAGAAAATCTGCCCCAAAATGAGCCGCCCACGCACCCCCAATAGCAGCGGTAATATGGTCATACCCAGGAGCAATATCTGTGACCAGTGGTCCTAAGACATAGAAAGGTGCATCATCACAGAGCCGCTTCATTAAGAGAATGTTAGTTTCAATCTGGTTAATGGGCACATGACCAGGTCCTTCCACCATGACCTGAACCCCAGCAGCTCTCGCCACTTTAACTAATTCTCCCAGTTTCATCAGTTCCATCAGCTGTAAATTATCTGTGGCATCTGCAATCGAACCAGGTCTTAGGCCATCTCCTAGACTCAAGGTTACATCATGCTTGAGACAAATTTTCAGTAGCTCATCAAAACGTTCGTATAATGGATTTTCTGCTTGATTCTTTTCCATCCAAGCCAAAGTCAACGACCCACCACGGCTGACCACGCCTGTTAGGCGAGAATCCTTCTTAAGGGCTCTGAGGATTTCCTGAGTAATGCCAACATGGAGGGTTAAAAAGTCTACCCCATCCTCGGCATGTTTTTCGATTACCTCAAAAAAGTGATCAGCAGACATTTTGGTTACATCTCCTGTTTTTGCAACAGTTTCAGAGGCAGCTTGGTAAAAGGGCACTGTTCCAACTGGCACTGTACTCTCTTGGAGGATTTTCCGGCGGATTTCATCTAGGTTACCTCCCGTACTTAAATCCATTACCGCATCAGCACCTGCTGTCAGGGCTACTCGCAGTTTCATAAGCTCATCTTGCGCAGCACAGCAGTGTTCAGAGGTACCAATATTGGCATTAACCTTTACTTTAAGGCCACCGCCAACACCTCTTGGTATTAAGCTATGATGATTATGATTGGCCGGGATCACAACTCGACCCGATGCCACCTTTTCCATCAGAAGCTGCGGAGCAATTT
>CAZKEO010000127.1:0-6097 GCA_964551785.1 uncultured Eubacteriales bacterium
TAGCAATTTAATGGCAAAATATTTTGTTGTAGACACCACAAGTTTCGACGAGTTACGTAAACACAGTAAGCTATAATCAAAGATGTCGTTCGGTTATTATCAAAAACAAATGAAGGGGAGGAAGTATGAAGGACGCAGAAAAATTGCCTAATCCGAGTGCTGTTTTTTGGCAACAATTTGGTGTGATGGAAGAGAGCTGGGGTAAAGTTTGGGACCAGATTCTAGCCAGCCCGGCTTATGCGCAAGCTATGGGCAGTTTTATGGATCTCTACCTAAGTAATCAGCAACTTGTTAATACTCAGCTCAAAAAGCTCATGACTGAGTTGAATCTCCCCACGAAGCAGGACCTTGCTGTATTAGCTCAGCAGATCGGCCAGCTAGAAGTGAAGGTTATCGAGATGCAAAGGTCGCTAGATGAATTAAACAGTAAAAAGAAAAAAACCAAAAGTGAAGTGGGGAAAGCCCAGTAGTGTTAAACCAAGGAGGTAATTTGGTGAGCTTATATAATGACCCTTTTACTTATTTTTGGGAGTGGCACCAACAGACTACCAGCATAATGAAAAAAAACCAACAGCTTTTTAAGATGAACATCCATGACTCTGCCCCCTTGGTTGCACAGTCTCCAAAAGACATTATTTGGACAAGGAATAAGGCTAAACTCTACCGTTTTCATAATGACAATATTAAGCATTCAACGCCGGTATTAATGATTTATGCTTTAATCAATCGCCCCTATATTCTAGACCTTACCCCCGGTAATAGCATGGTTGAGTTTCTCTTGAAAGAAGGATTTGATGTCTATATGGTCGATTGGGGGACCCCTGGTCTGGAAGATAGTCAGCAAAAATTTGACGATTTAGTCCTTGACTACTTGCCTGATATTTTTCGGAGTGTGCAAGTGTGCTCCCAAGCCGAACGGGTATCCTTACTAGGTTATTGTATGGGTGGCACCATCACAGCAATGTTTGCCGCCTTGCATACCGAACTACCAATCGCTAATCTGATCTTTCTGGCCTCCCCGATTGATTTTAAAGAAGCTGGTTTATTCACGAATTGGTTAAAGCCCGCAACCTTTAATGTCGACAAGATGGTGGAGGTGATGGGAAATATTCCACCTGAAGCCATTGATTTTGGTAGTAAGCTCTTAAAGCCCGTTACTAATTTCGTCAGTACTTATAAAAACCTCTGGCTGAATTTAGAGAACGAGGAGTTCGTACAAAACTGGAGAGTAATCAACCACTGGGTGAATGATGGTGTGCCCTTTCCAGGGGAGACTTTTCGCCAATGGATAAAGGAGTTCTATCAAAAAAATGCCTTGGTTAAGAAAGAGCTGTTTTTGCGTGGCCGGCAAGTAGATCTCAGCAAGATTAGCTGTCCGGTCTTAAACATGGTTGGTACCAAAGACCACATTGCTTTGCCCAACCAATCAGAAGTGCTGGGTAGCCAGGTTAGTAGTGAGGATTATGAATTAGTACGCGTTCCGGTGGGGCATGTCAGCCTTACTATTGGTAAGCAAGCCAGAAAGCATACTTGGCCGAAGGTCAAAGAGTTCTTGGCAAGCCATATATAATAAAATTATGAGATTAAGAAGTGAGGGAAAGAGTATGTTTTCTGGAAAAACGTATGATCAATTACATTTAGGAGATACCAGTAGCTTTAGAAAAACTATTACTGAGACTGATGTAGTCATGTATGCTGGTCTAACCGGTGATTTTAACCCAATCCATATTGATGAGGTCTATGCTAGCAGTTCCACCTTCGGGAAGCGAATTGCCCATGGGATGCTAACCATGTCATTATTAACCAATGTCTTAGGAAATAAATTTCCTGGACTAGGAACAGTGATACTTGAGGTGAACTGCCGCTTTCAGGCTCCAGTTTATATCGGGGATACTGTCAGTGTAGAAGTAGAGGTAAGCGAGAAAATTGATGCTAAAGGTTTTGTTCGTATGAAGGCCAAATTTATGAATCAGCACGGCAAAGAAGTTATCTCTGGGCATACCTTGGTTATGCCACCTAGGCCAATTGCCGAATAACCACTAATCAAATTTTTTAGATAATAAATGACAGTTCAGCTGAAATATGGGTTGACGCAGTTATCACATAGGTGTAAAATAAACATAGTGGTTCGATCGAATGAACCTTTGTCTTGGGATGAATGTTGGCCTATAATAAGGAGGTAGAAAACATGTCAAACGAACAAGATTATTTTAGTCCTAATTCCTTTTATGACCTAGTTCGGAACATTAATAACGAGATTTGGAGTGCAGCAATGTCACAGTTTAAGCTCATTAATGTTTCCCAACAACTTACAGATACGCTGCTCATGAATAGTGCCCAAAAGGATTACCAAATTTATAAAGAGCAAGTAGCTATTTTAGAAAACATGTTAGAAAAAGTGAAAGATAATCAGCAGCAAACCATTAAAATCTTCCAAGATATTCATAACGAAACAATGGAAAAATTAATGAGTCTGAGCATGAGCTCCAAGAGTTAGAAAATGTAATGCTAAAGTGCATGACCTTAGGTTATGCATTTTTATTTTAGTACAGGAACTTATATTGCGTTTTAGTCTGTGGATGCTGTTGTTCTTCTTAAGTATTCGCAATATTAAGATGGTAACAGAAGCAGGAATTGCCTTCTGCCTAGTGGAATTGATAAAAGCTAGGGTGGAAAAGGAGAGATAGCTATGCAGAAAGTGTTGCTTGCCATCGATGGTTCTAGATATTCAGATAAAGCACTAAAGTATGTCAAAGACATGATGCGGGAAAATAGTAACATCGAGGTTACTATTCTCAGTGTTTTGGAAGTCCCCAATAACATTAATAGCTTTAATAATGCGGAAATGACCCCCGCCACTTTTGAGTCATCTGCTAACGAGTCTGCTAAACGCTTGCTCTCCTCGGCTGGAGAATTTTTCAAAATGGACGGCCTGGAAGTTAAAACAATAAGCAAATTCGGCCATCCGGCTACGGTGATATGTGAATATGCCCAATATGCTGGTTATGATCTGATTGCTGTGGGTAGCAGAGGACTAGGTACTTTGAAGGGTTTATTCATGGGTAGTGTAAGCAGTAAAGTAGCACACATGGCACATTGTCCGGTCTTAATAATTAAATAAAAACTCAGGCCTCTCGGCCTGAGTTTTTTGTTTGTCCGCAGAATGTTTGCTTTTTATTACTGCGCCGCCAAACCCAATTTCTTGGGCACCTTTAATAAGCTCGTCTTGGAAGACCGAGTCTGCTATTTTGGCCAAACAGATATTATGGAGGATTCATAGTTCTTATTAGCCCCTGTTACCAGGCCTGCTTCCACCATATCCACCAGGGAAAAATTGCCTACAGGTGACCGGAAGCGAGGTAGCAAACTCTGCCGCCAAGCCGCCTGTAGGTACACAAAAGAAGGGATTGAGTACACTGAGTTAGGAAGAGTATAGTAATGCTAAAATATGAGAGGCAATGACTAGCCGTTAAAACTAGCTAGTGCCTTCATAAATTTGCATTCTACGCGATTAATTAGCCTAGAATATCTTCTAGAATTCGAAAACATCAATGGGGACATCAATAGATGAGGTATCACCATCTATGATAATCTCAGCTGTGGCCCAGACATTAGGAACTACATTGCGCACGTAGTACTTGGCTGTAGCTACTTTGCCGCTGTAGAAGTTGTAATCAAAGTGATCCGGGCCCACTTCTTTGGCTTTCTTGTCAGCCAATACAGCCTGATCAAGAATCTGACGACCACAGAATAGCTGGGAAGTAGCAGTCAGAACACGGCGGGAATAAAGGGGAATCATGCTGGGATTAGTCTTGGAATATTCAGCCAGGGCCTTGAGCATATCTTTGTACGCATCAAGAGCCTTGCCAAGGTTAGCAAATTCCTTGGTTAAGGCTTCGTTGCCTTTATTAGCTTCATGGTAATCTACCATTTCCTGGACCCAAGCTCCAAAGATAGAGCCACCCTTCATGTTCATCTTACGACCAACAAGGTCTAAAGACTGGATAAAGTTAGTGCCTTCCCAGATAGAGTAGATCTTCATGTCATTAGCGAGCTGGCCACAGGGGTATTCTGAGCAGAAGCCATAGCCGCCATAGGTTTGAATAGCTTCGCCGATTAGCCACCAGCCTTCATCAGAAGGATAGGCCTTACAAAGTGGGGTGGTCATTTCAATTAGGTCACTGGCCGCTTTTCTTACTGCCGGATCAGGATCACGATGCCTTTGATCAAAAGCTAGGTAAACTCTGTACATCATGGCACGCATAGCTTCAATGTGAGCTTTACCCATCATCAGAGTGCGTTTAATATCTTCATGGTTAATAATAGCTACCCGGCCAGCCCTGGGATTAGTAAATGGGCGGCCCTGAACTCTTTCCTTGGCATTATCACGGGCATTAGCAAATGCATTGATAATGCAGGACAGAGCCATATGGCCAGTCTCCATGCGAGCCAGATTCATCATTTGGAACATTTGAGCCATACCTTCGCCCTTGCCTTCGTTTGCACGGGGATCTACACCCAGCAACCAGCCGCGGCACTTGCCGTTATCACCAGCAGCCAAGGAGGCAGTAACAGAGCCATGCTGACCCATCTTATGTTCTATCCCGGTAGTCTGGAAATCGTTATCTTCAAAGCTGCCATCTTCGTTAACCCAAAACTTTGGCACTACGAACAGGGAAATGCCGCTAGTGCCTGGCTTGGAGCCTTCAATGCGAGCTAGGTAAAGATGAATGATATTTTCTGTGAAGTCATTATCTCCACCCGTGATAAAGATTTTATTACCTCTAATATTGAAAATCCGTGGATCATCCGTTGGAAAAGCCTTAGAAGTAATATCGCCTACATCGGAACCTGCGCTGGGCTCAGTTAGACACATAGTTCCAGCCCAGGTTCCATCCATCATTTTAGGAAGAAACATCGCTTTTACTTTGTCATCGCCAAAGCTCTGAATTAGGTCGGCAGCGCCACTAGTCAGCAGCACATAGGGCATAAAGGTTGGATTGGCGGCGCAAATCAATTCCCAAACGGCAGCATGCAGCATTTCTGGTAATACCATGGCACCTTCAGAATTATCAATATTGCTAGTTCCCCAACCTTCACTCTGCAACGTTTTGAAAAGGGGTCCGAAGCTGGGCGGGGTAGTTACCTTGCCATTAGCAAAGGTAACTGGATGGGTTTCATTTTCATCATTAGTAGGCTCGATTACTTCTTTACACATCTTCAAGATGGGTCTTAATACTGATTTAATATCATCTTTGGAATAGTAGTCAGCAAACGCTGGGTAGTTAAAAACGCCCTCGGTCGGAAGCCATTCTTGAATGATAAATTCAAAATCTCTAATATTATTAACTGCAAAATTAGAAGCCATATTTCACTTCCCCCATTTCTAATATTTTGAGGTTTTCCATTTTTATAAGAGGAGGCTCTAGATATCTCTTGTGAACAGGGAAGCCATTGCTGGTCCGCCACCTACGCAGAGGGAAGCTCCGCCAACTTTTTTTCCGAGTCTTTCCAGTTCATAGTATAAGCTGACAATTATCCGTAGGGCAGTAGCACCAACCGGATGTCCTAGTCCGATGCCGGAACCATTGCTATTAATGTTGCCATCTTGCTCAAAGGTACCGATGTTCATGTCAATATCTGCAACCTCTTTAATCATCTTGCCAACACCAATTACCTGGGCAGCAAATGCTTCATTAACTTCCCAATAGTCAACATCCGAATACTTCATACCTGCTTCTGCCAAACATTGCGGGATAGCTACTGCAGGGCCTAATCCCATCACGCGGGCTTCTACCCCTTCACTGCAGACATTGATGAGTTTCATTAAAGGCCTAATACCTCGTTCATCAGCTTCACTGCCTGCTCGAGCAGTTCAATTGCCTCGTCGATCTGATGGTTGGCCTTCCGGGCGATGGCCAGATTGGCCATGCTGACCAGCGTGTGCTGGTCTTTCGGACCGAGTTCGGCCGCAGTCAATCTGTAATTCTCCTCGAACAACGGCAGCGCCTTGTCGAGGTTTCCACTGGCCTGGTAAACCGAAGCAAGGTTTCCCATGCACGTGAGCGTCTCGGGATGAGTCGGTCCGAAATGTTTT
>CAZKEO010000128.1:0-6066 GCA_964551785.1 uncultured Eubacteriales bacterium
TACTGGTTTTAACCTTGGTAACTCCGGCCAACCAACGTAAGGGTTTTGGCTACATCACCGCTGCCGGATTAGTAGTGATTTTCCTCCTCAACTTTGGCTTCATGGGTGTGAACATAAAAGTCCTTGGTGGGATGTATATCTTTGATGACTTTAGCTTCTTTTTCAAACAATTGGTCATCTTAGCTGGTGCCTTGATAGCTCTTGCCTCAATTTCCTTTGTGGATAAACTGGAAGGCTACCGTGGTGAATACTATTCGATGCTAGTTTGTACAACACTTGGTATGATGGTGATGGTCGCTGCTGGTGATTTAATTACCTTGTACCTGGGTTTAGAGCTAATGACAATTACTTTTTATGGTCTGACTGCTTTCAAACGTGGTGATAGCAAATCTGCTGAAGCAGGAATTAAGTATGTTTTGCTAGGCGGGATGTCCTCAGCTATCATCCTCTACGGCTTAAGTTTAGTCTACGGGATTACTCGGACAACTATTATCTCCGAGATCTCCACCAATGTGCAGGCTGGACAAATCGCTCCTGCGCTAATCTTGGGTTTAATGTTCCTGGTCTGTGGCTTTGGATTTAAAATCTCAGCGGTGCCCTTCCACATGTGGTCACCAGATGTTTATGAAGGTGCTCCTACCCCAGTTACTGCATATTTAGCTATCGGCTCTAAGGCAGCTGCCTTTGCCACCTTTTTCAGGTTGTTTATTGGTGGTATGGGTCAGATTCAAGAAATCTGGATTCCGCTTTTTGCAGGGCTGGCAGCCCTTTCGATGGTAGTTGGTAACCTGATTGCCATTCCACAGACTAATATCAAAAGAATGTTGGCGTTCTCAGGTGTTGCCCAAGCAGGCTACATCCTAACTGGTATGGTTGCAGGAACTGCCGCAGGGATTAAAGGCTTAGCCTTCTACCTAATGATCTACCTGTTTGCTACCGTAGGTGCCTTTACAGTAGCGATTGGCTTCTCAAATGCCACCGGTAGCAATGAAATTAAGGACATGGCCGGCTTAAGTCAACGTAATCCTTTGATGGCTACAGTAATGCTAGTTTGCTTGCTTTCGATGGGTGGCATCCCTCCTTTGGCTGGATTTGCCGGTAAGTTATTCCTTTTCTCGGCAATTGTAGCAGAGGGTAAGTTGTGGTTAGCCATTATCGGTTTGGTTATGAGTATGGTGTCTGTATACTACTATCTCACAGTAGCTAGACATATGTTTAGTGGCGAAGCAGAAGATATGAGTCCTATTGAGATTCCTGGCAGTATGAAGCTTGTGCTGTTAGTCTGTATGGCAGTAACTATCTTCTTCGGTATTTATCCTACACCACTCTCCGGTTTGGCTGCAGCTGCGGCTGGTGTCTTTACGTTTTAGGTTAATTTAAGAAAATATAACGTTAGAAGGGGCTGTCTCAAAATAGAAATGAAATTTCTATGGAGAGGTAGCCCCTTTTTTTTTGTTTATACTTTCTGCTTAATCACCAATACGTGCTAACTCTCATAAGATATAAAAGGAACCGAGTCAGAGACGGTTTCTTCATGGGGAAAGTTAAACTCAAGAAAATAAAAGGGGGTTCTCGTATGGCAATCCATAAAAGTACAGATGGAGCAAGCTTAGCCGAAGTTATTGACCGTATCCTTGACAAAGGTATTGTAATTGATGCTTATGTTCGGGTATCCTTAGTTGGTATTGAATTACTAGCCATAGAAGCTCGGATTGTTATCGCCAGTGTTGAGACTTGGCTGAAGTATGCTTGTGCAGTAGGTCTTACCAAACCACATCACCATTATGCAGCCTAGCAAACTAAGTAGTAGCAGGGGGCATATCATTCTTATCTAAGATGGTATGTCTCCATCTACCTCTCTAAGCAAAATAAGGAGGAATTGCTGGTGTCAGTAGTAGATGATATGAAGCAGATATGCGAGCAAACTCTGATTGTTCACGAAAATAGGTTGGAAAATCTAAAGGATATTTTTCAGCAGGTTAATGACCAGCTCAAACAGTACGAACAAGAACGACAAGACATGTCGACAGAGTTGATGCGCTTTCTAGAGATGAGTATGACGGAAAGAGATATAGGGGTTAAACAATTCCTTGAAGGACAAGAAGCAACTATGAAGGAAATAGATAGTATTTGGCAAGATATGATGAAAAAACTAGAGAGCCTGGAAAGTAAATAATCATAATTATCTTAAGCTCAGAATACTAATAGGATGGAAAGTGGTCATTCTTTAGACAATATTTAGCTAAACATGGCCCTTTCCAATATTTCTTGATAGGAGGCCAATTATGAAAATCAGTGCCGTAGTCAGTACGGTAAAGAAATTTTTTACTGAAGAATTACAGAGAACGGGAGAGGTTATTGGGATTAGAAAGACTGACTCCGGTTGGAAAGTGCTGATCGAAATCATAGAAGAAGATGAATATATGCGTATTCGAGCTAGGGATGATTTATTAGGCACGTATGATGTGGAACTAGATAACGAATTAGAGATTATTGGTTTTAAACGCGTTGCCCTTAGGGAACGAGATGAGATACCAGATAGCGATGTTTAAATATAACTAGCAAAATAATGCGCAGAGGACCACGAGGAGGGAGAACTTGGAAAAGGAGCTTTCAGGAGTGTTTGAATTACCAGATGTTAAGACTTTTCTAGAAACTCAATATGTAAAGAACATCATTGAGCGGGCCTTGACCTATATCAAAGCGGGTTTCCCTGTGCATCTTTCCGGGCCGTCAGGAACTGGCAAGACGAGCATAGCCATGCATATAGGCAAGCTGCTAGGTCAGCCAATAATCTTGATTCACGGGGATGATGAATTCTCTAGTTCTGACCTGGTAGGCGGTAACTTCGGGTTTAAGAAAAGACGAGTATTAGATAATTATGTCCATTCAGTCAGTCGTTTAGAAGAAAGATGGGAGAAGCAGTGGTCTGATGGGCGTATCACGAAGGCTTGCCGTGAAGGCATGACCCTAATTTACGATGAGTTTACTCGCTCGCGTCCGGAAGCCCACAATGAACTATTATCAGTATTAGAAGAAAAAATCCTTGACTTACCTAAGTATTATCAAGGCAAACAATATATCCGAGTTCATCCAGATTTTTCTGCAATATTTACAAGTAATCCTGAAGAGTATGTTGGAGTATACAAAACCCAGGATGCCCTGATGGATCGGATGATAACGATAGAACTTGAACCTTATGACCTGGAAACCGAAATAGATATTACCGTAATCAAATCTGGTTTGATCCGTGAAGATGCAATAAAAATTGTTAATCTAGTACGTGGTGTCCGTGATCTAGTACAAAACCGTTACAGCCCTAGCATACGAAGTTGTATTATGATCGCCAAAATAACCAAGATGGTTAATGGCCAAGTGCATAAAAAGGATCCCATCTTCTGCCAAACCTGTTTTGATATTTTGTTAGCCCAAATCGGGAATCTTCTAAAGCAAACAGCTGAGAATGGCCAGCCAAAAATAATTATTGAAAATCTAATTGAGGAAAAATGCTAGGATTCCAGGAGGTTAACTATGCAAAGACTGGACGTCGAGATAAGTAAAAGGGGTCATAAACCGGCCAATACCCGGTCGGTTTTTTTTGAGCTTTTTTTGTTAGCTAAAGAAAAAGAACGTCTTGAAGCGGAAAAAGTAACATAGTCATCAAGGATTAATCAAATTAATGCTAGGCTAAAGATTTTGGACAGTAAACTTGTAGAGTTACAGGCTCAAGTACAAAATAAAATTAACCCATAAATTGCAGTTGGCAATTATCTTGATATCAGAGGGGGTGATTAGTGATGAGTAATGAAAAAGATAAAATTTCTGGGATAATTGGTAAAGATTTTGGTCTAGGCAATCTATTTAAGGGTTTAGGGGACCTCGTTGATCTGGTGCAAAAGATGACTGAAGAAGGAAAAGACACCTACAGTAAATATGGTGAAATTTCTGATCTACATCAAAACAAGTCTATTAAGGGTAAGTATGGGTTTACTGTTCACATGGGGACAGACACCGTTGGGCAATTAGATAAGTTCCGTAAGCTTAAGTTCGTAGAGGAAGTTCACAATTGGGACAGTGTTCTGGAACCTCTGGTGGATATATATGATGAAGAGGATATCCTGATTGTGGTAGCAGACGTTCCCGGAGCAAATGAAGATATGATAGGTACGTCGTTGGAGGCAAGGGAGTTAACTTTAGATATCCAGGGCCCACAGCGCAAGTATTGGAAAAAGCTTAGCTTACCGGTTGAGGTGGATGCAACACCAGTTGCATTTTCCTATAATAACGGAATTCTAGAACTTAAATTTAAGAAATTAGCGTAGTAGCCTGGAGGTAGGCAAAAAATGAGGCTGTTGATGTTTAGTGGAAAAGGTGGGGTTGGGAAAACAACCTGTGCCGCAGCGTCCGCAGTATACTATGCCCAATTTGGCCAACGTACTTTACTATTTTCAACTGATCCTGCACATTCTTTGGCAGATTCACTGGAGATCAAGACCAATCAAGGAACTCAACCTATCCGAGTTACTGCAAATTTGGATATGGTTGAACTAAAGGCAGAACAAGTACTATCGGAACTGAAGCAAGAATATCACCATGAAATAATAGATTTAATCACGGCTGGAACATACTTGGATGAGGATGATGCGAGGCGACTAATCTCGCTGACCATTCCTGGGATAGATGAAATCATGGGCTTGAAAACGATCTTGGACTTTATAGAGAATCAAACTTATGACATCTATATTTGGGATACAGCGCCTTCTGGTCATACGTTACGTTTATTAGCTCTTCCGGACGAATTAGATTGTTGGATTAAGGCCATTGCTCAGGTTCGCTGGAAATATCGGCAGGTAATGACCCAACTGGCTAGACAGCAGATAACAGGAATTAAGGATGATCTGTTATTCAACTTGAAGAAAGCTATACAGAAGGTGAGAAAAGTTATGATGGATTCTGAGCAGTGCATTTTCACCGCGGTAACTATCCCCGAAAGTATGGCAGTAGAAGAAACAATTCGACTAAAATCTTCATTACAGCACTCTGGAATAAATGTAAGTAAATTAATTGTTAACAATATTGCTCCGTCAGATTCTGCTTGCAGCTTTTGCCAGGGTAGGTATCGTCAACAACAGATTAGTGTAAAGCAGATTCAGAAAGAGTTCCAAGCTTGTCAAATCCTATCAGTGCCTCAGTTTAGTAGGGAAGTAAAGGGTTTGGCTAACCTTACTAAGTTTGCTCGATACCTGTTTCCAACAACTGTAGAGGTGAAAGTATGAGAGAGCAGGTTATAACCCTACGAGTTACAGAGGGATCCACGAAAGATGCTGGTAGGGGCTTAGTTAGAATAGACCCGGCCGTTATGGAAGCTTTAGGAGTAGTCACTGGTGAGATTTTACAATTATCTGGTTCAAGGATTTCTACAGCAAGAGTTCTGCCGACCTTTATGGAGCACCGCGGGCAAGGGACTATCCAGATAGACCGAACAATTAGGGAAAATGCCCAAGTTGCCCTTGGGGACAATGTAGATATTACCAAGGCAGAGGAGAGTATAGCCTCATTGGTTGTTTTAGCAGCAGACAATCAATTGCCCCAATGGGTCCGATCGGAACGCAATCTTTGTCGACTTTTGGAAGGCCTACCAGTGATAGTTGGGGATCATGTTAAAGTCAGCAGTTTAGGCTCTCAACGACAGGATTTTCAAGTCTTAGAAACTGTTCCTCAAGGGATAGTTGTACTAAATAACCAAACCAGACTGAAACTCCAGATTCAACATGGTAGTTCTTGCAGAGAAGCAAAAATAACCTATGAAGAAATTGGTGGGCTTTATCAGGAGTTAGCAAAGATTCGAGAAATGATTGAGCTACCTCTGAAGCATCCGGAGATATTCGAGCATCTAGGGATAGATGCCCCTAAGGGTGTACTTTTATCTGGCCCACCAGGGACTGGGAAAACCCTAATTGCCAGAGCAGTGGCCGGAGAGAGTAATGCCCAGTTTTTTCATATCAACGGACCGGAAATTATGGGTAAATATTATGGTGAAAGCGAGGGTAGGTTGCGGGAAATCTT
>CAZKEO010000129.1:0-1048 GCA_964551785.1 uncultured Eubacteriales bacterium
CGAATTTATCCCTGCCCAGGCAGAAGCCATTGGGATCTGTCTTGCCGCTGTAGTTGAAGGGATAAAGATTGGCGACCGAGCTTGCGGGCAGCACCCGTTCAAACTGATCGCTGAACACGTTCCAGCCGGAGGGTATTACCGACAGGAAGCCCTGCTGTTGACGGAGCAGGAGCCTGTCCACATTGAGCTTGCTCCGCACCAGCTCAGTCAGCACCTCGGTCTGCAGAAGCTTCAGTTGGTCTGGGTCATGAGCGGACAGCTCGATGTAAACAGCCGCATGAAGGAGAGGCTCCTTGCTCCGGTGCATCTGTGCGACAATGGTCGCCACGTCCTGCAAATTGCTTTCCGCCGTGACCGTCTGCTGCAGATCCTGGGTGCTGCTTCGCTGCATCCGGTTCTTGTTGGCG
Organism: uncultured Eubacteriales bacterium; assembly: GCA_964551785.1. Taxonomy (GTDB): domain Bacteria; phylum Bacillota; order Carboxydocellales; family JAJZTU01; genus CAZKEO01. The sequence continues at coordinate 408 of CAZKEO010000129.1, forward strand.
GCGTTTGATATGATTTTCTTTTCCTCCATAGGGGTTACATGCCGGGTATAGATGTGCAGCGTCACGCCGTCCTTTTCCCCAAGATACCTAAGGATGGCCTGCTCATCGGTGGCGGTGGGGTACTCCCTAAGCGCCCAAACAGAGCGGAAGGTGTTGCCGCAAATAAAATAGTCCGTGAAAAACTTAATCACGGACGGCGAAATCATATCCAGAAACTCTTGAATATGGACATCATTCTCCGAGACAGAAGATTCCTGACCAATCCTTTTTTTCAAGCTACATTCCTCATTTCTATTTGGATTTTTTTAAAAAGACCTGTCGAGATTTTTCTCAACAGGTCTGATAGATAATATTATTTGTTTTAGTCTCTTACATGGCTGCCAATATGCTGTTTTCTTTTTCCTGTGTTACTAATTTGCGTGTTTGGTCGGACCGGCTATGACCATCTTCATAAAATTCTCGGCTAAAGCAAGAGTTATCAAGAAAAGATGACTCTTCTATTTTAACTGTTGACAAAGTAGGTTTATTCCAATAAACTAATATTAAAGGTCTATTACAATAAACTTTTATGTTGAGGTGAGATTAATGGAGAAATATAAACTATTTGATGCGGAACATAAATTTGTATCTATCATTTGGGA
>CAZKEO010000129.1:1058-6016 GCA_964551785.1 uncultured Eubacteriales bacterium
TAATTCAACCGAGCTTGTAAAGCTTTGTCTCGAAAAATTAGGCTGGAAAAAATCAACTACCTATACAGTTTTGAGAAAGCTTTGTGAACGTGGTATTTTGCAAAATCAAAATGCAATTGTATCTACCCTTATTAAACGTGAGGAAGCACAGATGTATGAGAGTGAAGTCTTAATAGAAAAAGCATTTGACGGCTCATTACCGCAATTTTTAACTGCTTTTTTGGGCAAAAAGAAAATTACAGAAAAGGAAGCAGAAGAGCTTAAACGTATTATTGAGGGGGCGATAAAATGACAATGTTATTTACTGCCATCCTAAATATGAGCATTACCGCAAGTTATGTAGCTCTTGCCGTTATTGCAATAAGGCTGCTCTTAAAAAAAGCACCAAAGGTTTTTTCCTATGCATTATGGCTGGCGGTACTCATAAGGCTTGTCTGCCCTTTTAGCTTTAATTCTGCCTTTAGCTTTTTAAGCTTTCTAAAGCCTAATGTTCAAGCAAGCACAGGAGCAATGGAATATGTTCCACATAATATTGGTTTGATGCAAAACTCTGCGGTTGATGTTGGAATTGACGGAATAAATCAATTTGTTAATTCCTCACTTCCGTCTGCGACACCCGCAGCAAGCGTAAATCCGATACAAATTGTGTTGGGGATCGCCGGCATTATTTGGATTGTTGGCGTGGTAATACTACTTATCTATTGCGTTATTTCTTACTTGAAAATCACATATAATGTGAAAACCGCGACCCTTGTAAAAGATAACATCTTTGAAACCGACAGGATTACCGCGCCGTTTTTATTCGGATTTATCAAGCCTAAAATATACGTTCCTGTCGGAATAAGTGATAATGAGCTGTCTTATATTCTGGCGCATGAGCAGACACACATACAAAGACTGGATTATCTTATTAAACCGTTTGCGTTTCTAGTGCTTATTGTTCACTGGTTCAATCCGCTTATGTGGGTATCCTTTGCATTAATGAGCAAGGATATGGAAATGTCATGCGACGAAAGCGTTATTAAAAAAATGGGCAATGAAGTGAAAGGCAGCTATTCGAATTCTCTTCTTTCACTTTCCGCTAAAAGAAGCGGTTTGATATTGGGCAGTCCTCTGGCCTTTGGCGAAAGCAATATCAAGTCAAGAATTAAAAATATCCTGAACTATAAAAAGCCGGCATTTGGGGTGATTATTCTTGCTATTGTTGCAACTGTCTCATTAATTGTTGCATTTACAGCAAATCCAAAACATGACCAAACTGCTCCAAATACATATTTAGGATACTCAACGGAAACTTTAATGGACAATAAAACTCCCTATGTGGGCAATAACAGCAAAGTTGTTGCACTTATTGATGCCATGCCGTTGCCTAAAGGTATTGTACGAGATACTGTGGAACTTCAGACAGCCGCTTTGCCCTATGGAATAACGATTCGTTTTAATATGAACGACGTTTCCGGCGTCAAGGTGCAGGGCGCTATAAGCGGTGATGCTTTTTATCGAAATTCCATAATGCTCTTTAGCTTAATTGATAACGTTGATGTAATAACCTGCAAAATTGCCGATATATCCGGCAATTTTGATGGGGCATCATACAGCTTTACCTATACAAGAGAAATGGCGAAAAAACTGATGGGTGAAGATGTGCGCCGCTATGCAGGCAGCACCGGCACCCTGAAAAACCTTATCGAGAGGATAAACAATACTCCATTGGGAGCAAACACTGCTGCCAAAGTGGCAGAAAACCGTCAGATCGAGAAGTATCTTGAAATAATCATGTCTTCTCCTGGAACTTCCTCCAACCCTTACGATTATATTAAAGCTCACCGGACTGAATATGAAAGCATATTGAAAATGGGTGATGCGGCCCTTTATTACCTGCTTGCGCAGTTTGAAAAAGGCAGTGATAACAGTCTTAAGGGTTATATCATGATGGCTTTGTGCAAAGATCTTCTGGGTGACAGGAACAATGTAACGGATCAAAGCCTGCCGCCGCAGGATTGGTTCGCCAGGCTTGCACCCTATAAAGAAACAAAGCTGCCCGACTTCCAGGCCAGGGTTTCCGACCCGATAGAGCAGCTTGTTTATGATGCCGCAGTTAAACATTATTCCAGGCCTGACGACGGATTTACCGTTGTTGCGCCTACAATATTAGGCAACTATGAAGAAGGAAACAAACTTAAGGTTTTCGCAACTGTTTTCAGCAATAGATATAAACTCTACAATAAAACGCTCTCAGAGGTGGGCGGCAGTGTTGTTCCGGTGGCAATCACCTATATCAGGGGCGATAACGGAAAATACACACTGCAGGAATATAAAGGAACTGAGGCTGGAAGTTACTTCAGTAAATCCATCAGGGACTTTTGCACTATGCCTGTGTCAGGCGATGTAATTCAAGGACTATATTCTAAAATTATGAAGGATTACGAAAGCAACAAAGACCGTGATGTGTTGCTTATGAAAAACCTTAAAGAGCATCTAAAAATCAATAATCAAAAGGGTATTACCCTTAAAGTTAAAGGTCTGAACAATGAATCAGTGCCATTAACATAAGGCTACACTCCCAATTTGTCAATGAAATGTACGTTGCTCTATAGTACATAATCTTCCAGACCTTGACAGATATTATTGGGAAGTAGCTTATGAACCTGATTTTAATTTTGATGAAAATGACATGCTTATATTATTAAGCATAATGGGAAGCTGAGTATTTATTCTCGGCTTCCCATTTTTATACCATCCTTCGCTGTTTCCTCGTCTATAAGTTACTTGCAGTTTTCATTCATTCAGAACGATCCACCGTTCTCCGTCAAAGTCCTCGAAGCGTTCCGTTGTGACGTTCTGCTCGAAATATATCGCCAGCATGCGTTTGATGTCCTCTCGCTCCGCTCGCCTGGCGGAGAAGCCCTGCTCCCGCAAGGTCTTTTCAATACGGTTCAGATACGGAAACACTTCATTTTCCTTTTCACCCTTCAGCCGTATAACCACAAGGAATTCTCTGGCTGTCGCCATCTGTACCTGTATCCGGTCAAGGTGGTTCAGGTCATGCTCCAGCAGCCTGCGGACGGCAGGATTGCTTTCCTGGTCCATGCGGCCTTTCAGGAACAGCTTGTTGTCCTCGAAGTTTTCCCGGCTGTTCAGACACAGAAACTCAAGCTCTGCCATTCCTTTAAGCACTGTCATCAATGAATAGATCCGGGCTGATACGTTGGTTTCCGACAGGACAGATATGTTGGTTGGCTTAATGATAAAATACACCAGCTCGTCGCCCCGGCAGGTCAGCAGACTATGGCCGGTAACGTCTTGTGTGTTGATGAGCTGGCGGGTATACTGCTTTTGCTTTGCCGCCTTTTTTTCTTTTCTGTTCATTGCTTTCCGTACCCCCATTCATAGGTTTGCTGCTTCGTGACGAAGAAGGCGCAGGCGTATCTGATAAAATCGAGGATGCTGGTATCGTCAAACCGGATGGTCAGGAAGGCATACAGAGCTGTGATGACGATGGGCGGCAAAAACCTAAGCTGTGCCAGCGCAAACACAGAAAGCAAAAGACTAACGCCTATAACGCCGATGTCCCTGAGCTGCCACAGCCACAGTACCGCCTTGGATTTCAGGTTATCGGGGTAGATGTACATTCACATTCCTCCAGTTCTTCATAAAATTTTCGCAAAAAATATGCAATCCCCCGGAGCACATGCTCCACACAGGGAATCGCCACACTGTTGCCAAGGGCTTTATATCTTGCGCTGTCCGAGGCTCCGGGGATATCCGTCCAGTAGTCGGGGAAGCCCTGGAGCCTTTCGCATTCCAGCGGCGTCAGCCTCCGGATCAGCTTGCCGATGCGTACGGGATGTACATTGTTTAGGGAATACCCTCCGTCCGTTTTGGATTGGAGCGTTCCGCTCAAATCTCCATTTTCCGTACCGTTTCGACAGTCCAGACCAGCAACGTCTATTTCACACACAAGGTCTGTCGAGTCCTTGTATTGCCTCGCACTCTGGGTGCTGACCACATCGTTATGAACATATTCATCGCTTCGCTGCTGGGAGAATACGCAATGGCGGTCTGCAGTGTTTAGGGTATAGCTGATATCCGGCTGGAAGCCCATGCCGTTTCCGCCGTTATGATCCTGCCGGTCGATAATGTTTCCGGCGATGCAGTATGTTTCTCCATGCGGCGGCGGTTCGGCAGGTTCATACTCAGAAAATACAGCATTTTGTGAAATAAGCGGCACGTTATTACCGCCGGTACCATACCGGGCGGACATGGTAGGCGCCACTTCGTGCGGGCCTGTATAGCGGGAGTCAATACCATGATTCTCGAACAGTTCCGGCAGGTCACCCATAACGAGTGGAGGATGACCGTCCATTTGAGCGCGTAAGGTAGCCGTTATATTCTCTGTTACGTCCATGCGGCTGCCGCCCTGATCGTTCAGGCACAGGACAGACGGCACCATGTTAGAGCCGCTTTCCGATGCTTTCAGGGTCGGAGCGCATTCCTCCCGATAACCGATGCCTCCGGCCTTTGCTCCTTGTCCGGCTGAGAAGGCCGCGGCAATGAAGGTTTGCTGCTTCATGCCCGGCCGGGCCTGTATGGCACCTGACACATCATGCAGATTCCGTACCTCATCCCGCTGGTTGCAGGCAAAGGCAATGAGTTCGCTGTCCTCTCCTATTCGGACCGGACTCCCGCCTGGAGCTCCAGCGCCTGCTTCAGCACAGGTGGAAGCTCCTTGCCGCGTTTCTTCGCCCGGCGCAGTATCCCCAAGCAGGCTGTCTTGCTTAAATAATATTTGGGGTGCGGTGAGGCCTCCAAAATCTGCGACAAGATAGATTCTTTTGCGCCTTTGCGGGACGGACCAGTATTGAGCGTCATATACTCTCCAAGCAAGTGAGAATTGATGTCCCAATATGGCCCCAGCAGACTTCCATACCCCTCCCGGAGGTCGAGGTACAGATACG
>CAZKEO010000130.1:0-6004 GCA_964551785.1 uncultured Eubacteriales bacterium
ATCACGACCCATGCCACTTGAAAAAAACAATGCATGTCAGTGTGGAGCCAAGAGTAATTTTACAATCCATTCCGGGCGTGACTTTGAAGGAAATGGCAAAACCAGATGCTTGCTGTGGTAGTGGAGGTTCCTTCAGTCTGACCCATTATGATACCTCCATGCAAATAGTGGAACGCAAGATAGCAGATATTACCCAAACTGCAACTCAACAAGTAATTACCGGCTGTCCTGGTTGCATGATTCATCTTATGGATGGTATCAACCAATTTGGACAGGGACAGGATGTAGCACACTATATATCCCTACTAGCTCAAGCTTATCGCGTAGAGAAAAAGGAATTAAATGAGGTAGCTGGTTAATAGTTAGAGTACAAACTAAAAATATCTTAGGTTAATTAAAGTAACGCTGCAACTTCCAAGGTGGAATTTGTGGCTAAATAATAGACGCAATAGGTCTGACCACATGACAAGTAGACAAATGAACAAGGAGGGTAGTGGGGAGGGTAACAATTTCATAGGGTGTGTGCAAGAACAAAAACTTCATAAGGTATACAAGAATAAAAATTTTTAGGGTGTGCAAGATGAAATTAGGGAAAAATACGATAAGAGGTGAAGAGTAAAATGACATGGCAACAAATTTATAACCCCCTTGGTAATATTGGGTTAACTGCCCTAGCCGCTGCCCTTCCAATCATTTTTCTATTTTGGGCCTTGGCGATTAAACGGATGAAGGGTCATATTGCTGGACTTTTGACTACCGTAGTAGCTATCATAGTGGCAATCGCAGTATATGGCATGCCAGTTAAACTTGCAGTCCTATCAACTGTCAACGGAGCCTTTTATGGATTCTTTCCAATTGGTTGGATCGTACTCACTGCAGTATTTCTCTACAATGTCACTGTCAAAACGGGACAATTTGAAATCATCAAAAATTCGATTGCCTCTATTACAGATGACCGTAGACTACAGGCCTTGTTAATTGCTTTTTCCTTTGGTGCCTTTTTAGAAGGTGCTGCTGGTTTCGGTACACCTGTTGCAATTTCCGGTGCCATGCTTGTGGGCCTTGGTTTTAACCCTTTATATGCTGCTGGTCTATGTCTGATTGCTAACACAGCCCCTGTTGCCTTTGGAGGGGTAGGAATTCCCATTATCGTAGCAGGACAGGTTACCGGAATAGATGCTATGGCGATTAGCCAAATGGTTGGACGTACTTTGCCGATTCTCTCCCTAATAGTTCCTTTGTATCTGGTTATCCTGATGTCTGGTTGGAAAAATGCAAAAGAAGTAATGCCAGCTATCTTTGTAAGTGGAGCATCCTTTGCAATTGCCCAGTGGTATTCTGCTAACTATATGAGCCCAATGCTTCCAGATATTATTGCCTCCCTTGCTTCTCTAATAGCCCTAGCTGTCTTCCTAAGATACTGGAAGCCCAAGAATATTTGGCGTTTTGCGGATGAGGCTAAAATGACAAAAAGTTCAAAACTGGAGTATTCTGCTGGCCAAGTCCTGAAGGCCTGGTCTCCGTTTATTATTCTAACGGTAATCATTACAGCTTGGGGTTTAACACCTGTTAAGGAAGCCCTAGACTCGTTCGCCTTAATTAAAGTGCATGTACCTGGTTTAGACAACATGATCATCCAAGGTGTTAAGCCAATGGCTGCCATCTTTAAGTTTAACTACCTCTCTGCAGCAGGTACAGCCATTCTATTTTCTGCCTTTATTTCAATTGCCTTATTGGGCATGAAATTTACAGAAGGTCTCAAGATCTTTGTCGAAACAGTAAAAACTCTCAAATTCCCTTTAATCACTATTATGTCAGTGCTGGGCTTTGCTTATATTGCTAACTTCTCTGGAATGAGTACTACCATGGGCTTGGCATTGGCAAAGAGCGGCAAGTTTTTCCCCTTCTTTTCACCAATCTTAGGATGGTTAGGGGTATTTATTACAGGTAGTGACACTTCTGCCAACGCTCTATTCGGTAAACTCCAACAAGTAACCGGTACTGAAATTGGAGTTGACCCCTTAGTTACAGTTTCCGCCAACACTAGTGGTGGGGTAACCGGTAAAATGATTTCTCCACAGTCTATTGCTGTTGCTACAGCTGCCGTGGGACTGGTTGGCAAGGAAAGTGACTTATTCCGCTTTACCGTAAAACACAGCTTGATTTTTGCTGTTGCGGTTGGAATCATCACTACCCTGCAGGCTTATGTCTTCACTTGGATCATTCCTAAATATAAAATTGCTGAGACAGTAGCTGCCGCAGCTGGGGCTCCGAAGGATTTAACAACTGGCTTAATTTACCTAGCAATCACAGCCGCCTTAGTTGTCTTCACTTATATTGCAGTTTACCTCAGCAATCTACGTAAAGAGCAGTATGGTAAAGCTTAAACGTTAATTGCAATTTAATAATTGTTACCGCTTGACGAGCCTGGGCGGAGAGAACCTCCGCCCTTTTTACCTAATAAAGCTAACACCAGCTGGAATTAGTAAGTACTGGAGGTGGCCAGGATAATGGCAAATATTGATGCGCAACTTTTCGTTGCTTTTAAGGCTGCAGCTGAAAATGTTGGAGCCAAGGTCTATAGAGCTGAACAGGCTGAAGAAGCCAGAGCAATTATATTAAATATTCTTAAAGAAAACGCTGTGCAAGAAGTTGTAAGTGTAGAAAGCCCAATCGCGACCCAATTGGGTTTGAAAGCAGCAATTACAGAAGCAGGCTATCAGTTATCTTACCATAACCTGAAAGAAAAGAGCTTGTCCGCCCAAGTTGGGATCAGTGATGCTGACTATGCAGTTGCTGAAATTGGTTCTTTATGTATGAAGGATTGCACCGATATTAAACAAAGATTGGTATCAACCTTACCAACAGCTCATATTGCCTTAGTTAAAGCTAATAATTTGGTCCCTAATCTAATAACTTGTATGCAAAGAATTCAAGCTGAATATGGGGCAGAAGTCCCTGGATATATCAGTTTTATAACTGGACCTAGCAGGACTGCAGATATCGAAAGAGTTTTAACAATTGGTGTGCACGGGCCCAAACAATTATTTATTGTAATTGTGGATTAGGGAGAAGGAGGCCTAGAGAATGGCTAATAAGGAATACAAAGCGGAAATTAAACAGAAATTAGCGGACCCCGTTCTACGAAGGAATTTAGGTAAATTTGCTGATGATTACCTAGTATCTAGAAAAAAAGCTTATGCTAATAAAGATTTCGAAAACATTCGCGCACAAATCAGAGCAAGCAAAGATTTTGCGGTTAATAATATTGACGCTTTAGCGACCCAATTTGCTGAAAATGCTACTAAACGCGGAGCTGTTGTTTACCGAGCAGCTGACGGTGATGCTGTCAAGGACTACATCATGGAATTAGCAAAAACTAAGGGAGTTAAAAGCATCGTAAAATCAAAATCAATGGCCTCAGAAGAAATGCACCTTAATGATTATTTAGCTAAAGAAGGTTTAGCGGTAGTGGAAACCGACTTAGGGGAATGGATTATTCAACTAAAAGGTCACCGTCCCTCTCATATGGTTATGCCTGCGATTCATCTCTCACGAGAACAAATTGCTGATACCTTTAGCAAACATTTAGGTAGGGAAATACCCGTTGATATCGGTGTGATGGTGGAAACAGCCCGCCAAGAACTGCGTGAAAAGTTTGTTACCGCTGAAATGGGCATTAGTGGAGGCAATATGGGTATCGCCGAAACTGGAACAGTGGTCTTAGTAACGAATGAAGGTAATGCCCGACTTGTCACCTCTGTTCCCCGAATTCATGTTGTAATTATGGGTTACGAAAAGTTGATTCCTACCTTTGAGAATGCTGGACCAATTTTAGAAGCACTCCCCAGAAGTGCCACTGGCCAACAGTTAACTAGTTATGTCACAATGTTGACAGGTGCCACACCTTGCCCTGGACCAAACGACACCGAGCAAGAGAAGGAACTGCATATTATTTTATTGGATAGTGGACGTTTAGAGATGGCCAAGGACCCGGTTATGCAAAAAGCCTTTCGCTGTATTCGCTGTGGCTCTTGTCTCAACGTCTGTCCAGTATATCAACTAGTGGGTGGGCACGTCTATGGACGTACCTATGGTGGTGGAATTGGCGTAATCCTCACATCCTATTTAGAAGGACTCAAACAAGCTGATGACATTCAAGAACTATGTATCGCTTGTGGCCGCTGTAAAGAAGTTTGTCCCGGTAACGTGCCCATTACTGATTTAATTGTAGAAATTCGGGACCGCTTATTTAAAGAACGCGAACTACCGTTTAAAGCCAAATTTATCTTTAACAATCTATTAAGTAATCGTGCTATCTTCCATACAGGTCTAAGGGCGGCGGCGATTGGAGGAAAGCCCTTAACAATGGGACAACCGATGATGCGACACTTGCCACTTTACGGGTTAACTGAATTCCGCAGCTTACCAGCAATTACTTCCAACCCTTTCCGAGACAGAATTAAGAAAATTGTCCAAAATGTTCAGCAGCCGAAAGGTAAAGTAGCCTTCTTTAGTGGTTGTGCGACCGATTTTGCCTATCCCGAAATTGGAGAAGCTGTGGTAAAGGTTATGAATAAGCTGGGCTATGAGGTACTCTATCCTCAAGAACAGTCCTGTTGTGGCACTCCTGCGCGCTATATGGGCGATTTGGTGACAGCCAAAAAACTAGCTAAAAATAATATAGCGGCTTTTGAAAATGCTAAACCTGACTACCTGTTGCTTGCATGTCCAAGTTGTACAGGAGCTTGGGTTCATGATTACGAAAACATCTTTAAAGATGAACCAGCTTGGCAAGAGCGGGCCCATCAAATGGCAGCAAAAACCAAAGAGTTTACTTCCTTTGTCGTAGAAGAGATGCAGAAAAACAAGATTGATTTAGCACCGAGTAATGGTAAAATTAAAGTAACCTATCATGATTCTTGTCACTTAAAAAGAAACTTGAAAATCTCAGAGCAACCAAGAGCTTTGCTAGCCTATCAGAAAGATTATCAATTAGTTGAGATGGCTTATGCTGACCGCTGTTGTGGTTGTGGGGGCACGTTTTCCTTGAAGTTCCCAGAGTTATCTGCCCCTATTTTGGAAGCTAAACTTAAAACCATTGAAGCTACGGAGGCCGAAATTGTTGCAGTAGCCTGTCCAGGTTGTTTAATGCAGCTCAAAGGTGGTCTAGATAAACGAGGTAGTAAAATCCAGTCCAAACATGTGGCGGAACTTCTAGCTGAACAATTATAATTATCTGAAATAAAAGGAGTCTGGCCAAATAATAGCGAATAAATAGCACACCCAATCAAAATATCAAGCTTGTGATGTGGGAATCCTTATATTGAGGTGGAAATCGTCATGGAACTAAAACCAATTAAGAATAAGAAAATTTATGAAGAAATAGTTGAACAAATTAAGGGTTTACTAGCTGAAGGTGACTTAAAGCCTGGAGACAAGCTACTCTCCGAAAGAGAACTTGCCGAAAAATTGAAAGTAAGTCGTGCCTCAGTTAGGGAAGCACTCCGGGCTCTGGAAATGCTAGGCTATATCGAAATACGATCTGGGGAAGGTACCTTTGTTAGAGAAGTTTCCTTTGACGATTTTATCAAACCTCTAGCTATGATTTTGACTTTAGAAAGAGGCGCCTTTTTTCACGTCTACGAGGTAAGGCGCATCCTGGAAACAGCTTGCGCCAGCTTAGCTGCACAGCGGGCAACAGAGGAACAAATCCAACACATCGAAGAAGCACTTTCTGAGATGGAAACAGATATTCATAATAATCTACGTGGTGATGAAGCAGATACAGCGTTTCATTATGCCTTAGCTGATGCTTCCCATAATCCAGTATTATTACGCCTAATGAACACCATATCTGATTCAATCCACCATTCTGTGCATACTGCCAGACGCAAAATATTTGAAACACCGGGAAATAACGAAAAATTACTGGCTCAGCATCGTAGCGTCCTCGAGGCTATTCGCCAAGGCGATCCACTTTTAGCCCGCGAAAAGATGACTG
>CAZKEO010000131.1:0-791 GCA_964551785.1 uncultured Eubacteriales bacterium
CGTAGGAATGTGGGATGCCCTTGGGTAAACACCTGTGCTAAGAGCTACTATGGCTCTCCGCCAGGCAACTCCTAAACCTACTGGTAGCCAGCCCTAAGCGAGCTTTGAGGAAGCAGGTAACCGACCTAGGTTATCCTCCAGCGTTAAAGGCGAGGAGGCACGCACTATATGGTAAAAGACAGGTTGCCAGTCTAGCCAGCTTTGAGGAAGCAGTGCCGACCTGGGTATCCCCGCTTGTATTAGCGGGATGGCAGGGATATAAGCTGAGATGGGAGCAGGCGCGCTGACTACGCTTAAATCTTAATGGGACAATTTGGTGCTCTCACTTGGACGAAATGGCAGAAGGTCGGCTCGTCCAATTTCTGCTTAGGTGGTGTACCCAAGCTGTCCCACACACCCTCCATAGGAGGTTAAATCACGGCAGTAGCAACCCCTGAGATAACTACTATGGGTTTGACCTGCAAGTCAACAGGGAAGTTATCTGCCGGTTTGAGGGCAATTTAGTGGAGTACCTAAGTAGCTCTTAGTGCAGGTATCCATTGAAATTGACCTTGGAGGCAGGACGCCGACAACCTCGCCGGTGAACATGGACGTTCACTCGGCGAGGTTGGTCAATTTCAATAGGGTACCAAACTTAGAACTACTAGGTATGGAGCTATTTGCCCCAAACTTGCAGATAACTTCCCTGTGACCCCCGGTAAATGACCCCAGACAAAATGCGACCGGCCACAAAAACTCACTCGGCGAGGTTGGTCAATTTCAATAGGGTACCAAACTTAGAACTACTAGGT
>CAZKEO010000131.1:891-6000 GCA_964551785.1 uncultured Eubacteriales bacterium
ATGGAACTACTTGCCCCAAACTTGCAGATAACTTCCCTGTGACCCACACAAAACCCCAGTAGGACCCCAGATTACTTGCCAGGCTTTACCTCCGGCTCATACTTGACGGTCACCAGTGCTCGCTTGGCAAACTTGGTGACAATTACCTGCTCCGCTGGTACAACTTCCTTGATTTGGCCAGTAGCCAGCATAATTTTCTGTAGCTCTTCGAAGTTTTTGGTTTTAGGCAAGGGGTCACCTGACCAAACCTGCTGTTCTTTGTAAAGTTTGACCGAGGCTAGCAAGAGTTCTGGCTTGATTTCGGGAAAGCTTGGGGTGATCACCTGGGCAACCTCGGCCGCAGTATGGTTTGCCACCCAAAGCTGGGCACGGTAGACGGCATTAGTGAATTTTTGAATCGTTTCCGGGTTGGACTTGAGGTACTCTTCGGTAGCTAGGTAGGTGCCAGAAGGCAATTCGCCGACCTTGCTGCCTAGAGCAGCCACTATCAAACCAGTTTGGTCAGTACTTAACTGAGTAACTGCAGGGCTTGAAAGCTGGATAAAGTGACCGCTGCCATTTTGAAATGCTCCTGTCGTAATCTGTGGGGGAATATTGCGGACAATCACTAAGTTCTTTTGAGGTATTAGCTGATTTTGTTGAAGCAGATAATCGAGTACCATCCCAGAAATACTGTCCTTGGGAAAACCAAGAATAGTTTTGCCTTTCAGAGCTGACCACTGAAAATCAGGTAGGGCTTTTCGTGACAGCAGGAAAGAGGAATCTCGCTTAGTAAGTTGAGCAAAAGCATAAAGTTTTGTGGGGTTAGTTTGCTTAGCACTGTTTAAGAAAATGGCTTCTGCTCCATTTAGAATTAGATCTGGTTGGAGAGTAACTGGTTCGATTTCTAAACCGGCTTGAGAGAAATAACCTTTGTTTATGGCGACATAATGAGGGGCATAGAAGGTTGGTTGGGGAGTAGCTAAGAGACGGATTTTGGCATTTTGAACGGGAGGTTTTAGGGATTTTTTGAGACATCCACTGTTAACTAGTAACACCAAGCTGACCACCAGAAGGCAACTTAGCAAGATCCGGAACCGGGTGAGCATAGCTTTCAACTCCTTTAAGCGAATTGATAAATTATATGTAGATGTGATGAACTTTTTTACATATTACAAAAATAAAGGAAAAAAATCTAAAGCTTTTTAATCCACTACTCGATATAGAGTATAAGTAGAATGTTAGGAGGAAGGAATATGTTAGAACTTGGTCGTTTATCTACTAAAAATATAGAGGGAATCAGTGCCTTAAATACTACTAGTGTCTTAGGCTTTGATATAGAAGCAATCCGTGAGCAGGCTAACTGTTTTCAAGTGAGTGAGGAAACTATCGCACGCAAGTGTTATCTCAAAGCTCAGGTTAGTGAAAAATCTGACGAGGACGTCGTGACGCTAGTTGATGAGATAATAGGGCAAATGAGGAAGGCTAGGGATAGAACCTTCATAATGCAGCAAAGGGGCAGCAAGTTCCTTCAAAATGCGGTGATAGCGTCCCTAAATATTACCCGACTGAATAGAGAGAAAGCCGATAATCAGTATTGGCTAGCATTTGAGCACCCAAAAAGATAAACAACTGTAAACATTAAGAGGAGGGACGTATGTCCTCCTCTATTTGGCATTATTGCCTCGGAGGTGAAATATGCAAGCACTGCGGGAGACATTTGAAAAGATCTTAGCTTATTACCAACAAGTTGATCCTGGAATTAGACAGGTAACTTTAGCTGAGGAAGTTCAAAACTATCTCTTGGAAAATAGCGAACTGATTGTGGACGATGAGACCTGGCAGAGTTATCTTACAAAGTGGGAGCAATTTTTCAATGAACTTTATCCCCAATTAAAGAGTAGCTGGCAGCAAATCTTTGCCTCCTTTGCGACTGTATCTCCACAACAGTTATGGAAAGCGCACGATTTAGCACAAAATGAGGCTTGGATTTGGAATGTCTTGTTTCACCCAGTATTGCGTCAGCAAAGTGAGTTATTAGTCCAAGAAATTAACAAAGTCAAGGAGTCTCCCTACTGCCCTATTTGTGGACAACCACCCTTATTGGCCTTGGCTGATCAGGAAACAAATGGGCGCCAGTTAGTCTGTGGGAAATGTACGACCAAGTGGGAATTCACCCCGCTGTGCTGTCCGCAATGTAATAATACCGACCATCAGACCTTGGTGTACCGGCAGGTAGCAGAATTACCAAGTTGGAGCGTAGATGTTTGTAAAGCCTGTGGGTACAAACTGCGTTCCAAAGCTTTGCACCCAGGTAGTGAAGAACGCCATCCCTGGCTCTTAGACACTGAATCCATTTTCCTAAACTTTATCTAAAGCAATTATCCCAAATTCTACTGTCCCTTCAACCAAAGCGTGTCTTGACAGGCGCCTATGCGACGTATAATATAGAGAAGAGCGGTCAAGAATGGTAATAAAGTGTTGAAAAGAATACTTCTTTCGTCCTTGTGACGAAGGAAGTTTTTTTAACCATTAAGTGAACTTAGGCTGCCACCTGCGTACCAAGCGCTTGGTGCAGCCAAGTTTTCTATATTAGCTAATTAGTCCTTAAGGAGGTTTGGTCATGACAACAGAACAGTTAAATATCCCGACAACCTATGATCCAGGTCAAGTAGAGGGAAAATGGTATAAATTTTGGGAAGATAATAAGTTTTTTCATGCCGCAGTAGAGCCAGACAAAAAACCGTTTACGATTGTAATGCCTCCCCCCAACGTTACCGGGGTATTACACATGGGGCATGCCATGGACAATACTCTACAGGATATTCTGGTGCGGTGGCGGAGAATGCAAGGCTATAATACGCTCTGGGTACCCGGTACTGACCATGCGGGGATTGCCACCCAGGCTAAAGTAGAGGAGCAATTAGCTCAGGAAGGCACTCATAAAGATCAACTAGGACGAGAAAAGTTTCTCGAAAGGGTTTGGGACTGGAAGCATCAGTATGGCAACCGGATTACCACCCAACTACGCAGCTTAGGCTCTTCCTGCGACTGGGATCGGGAAAGATTTACGATGGATGAGGGTTGCTCCCGGGCAGTTCGGGACATTTTTGTCGATTGGTACCAGCAAGGCCTAATCTATCGCGGTAATTACATAATCAACTGGTGTCCAGGCTGCCAAACCACTATTTCTGATATCGAAGTAGAACATGCCGACACCGAAGGAAAGTTTTATCATATCCGTTATCCAGCAGCAGATGGGGGCCAAGGCGTGGTCGTAGCTACTACCAGGCCAGAAACAATGTTGGGTGACGTGGCGGTCGCTGTACATCCTGAAGATGAGCGCTATACTGCCTTAATTGGCAAAACCCTAATTTTGCCGCTGGTGAACAAAGAAATTCCGGTAATAGCTGATGATTATGTTGATCGGGAGTTTGGTTCAGGTGTGGTCAAAATCACCCCTGCCCATGACCCCAATGATTTTGAAATTGGTCAGCGCCATCAATTACCCCAAGTTACAGTCATGAATAAAGATGCCACCATGAATGAACTGGCTGGGAAGTATCAGGGTATGGATCGGTATGCATGTCGGCAGGCAATTTTAGAGGACCTCAAAGCATTGGGCTTATTAATAAATGTGGAAGACCATAACCACTCCGTGGGTCACTGTTACCGCTGTGATAACGTTATCGAACCAATGGTATCAAAACAATGGTTCGTGAAAATGAAGCCCTTGGCAGAGCCTGCTATTCAGGTTGTCACCGAGGGTAAGCTCCGCTTTGTCCCCGACCGTTTTACCAAGGTTTATCTCAATTGGATGGAGAATATTCGCGATTGGTGCATCTCTCGTCAGTTATGGTGGGGCCACCGGATTCCTGTTTGGTACTGTCAAGACTGTGGGGAACTAATTTGTGCTAAAATAGACCCACAACAGTGTGCAAAATGTCAGAGTACTAACTTAGAGCAAGATCCCGACGTGCTCGATACCTGGTTTAGTTCTGGTTTATGGCCGTTTTCTACTTTGGGTTGGCCGGAGCAAACAGCCGAATTGGAACAATTTTACCCAACCTCTGTCTTGGTAACCGGCCGGGATATTATCTTCTTCTGGGTAGCCCGGATGATTGTCAGTGGATTATCCGCTATGAAGGAAATACCTTTCCAAGAGGTTTTTATCCATGGCTTGGTTTTAGACTCCCAGGGTCGCAAAATGTCAAAATCATTAGGTAACGGAGTAGACCCGCTGGAGGTTATCGAGCAATATGGTTCTGATACCCTGCGGTTTATGTTGATTACCGGGAATACACCGGGTAATGATTTGCGCTTCCACTTTGAGCGCTTAGATACTACCCGGAACTTTGCTAATAAAATCTGGAATGCTTCCCGTTTTGTGCTGATGAATCTGCAGGATTTTGTTCCTGAGCAAGTTACCCCTGCTCTTACCTTGGCAGATAAGTGGATTTTAAGCCGTCTTAACGCCACTATCGCTGAGGTTGATCGCAATCTGGAGCGCTATGATTTAGGTGAAGCCGGCCGAGTACTGTACGAATTCATCTGGAACGAATATTGTGACTGGTACATTGAGCTAGTTAAACCTAGATTGTACGGTAGAGAAACCCCAGAGAGTCGAGCTACTGCCCAGCATACGCTCTGGTATGTCTTAGAGCGCACCATGCGCCTGTTACATCCGTTTATGCCTTTCTTAACCGAAGAAATTTGGCAGTGTTTACCTCACGAGGGTCAAACCATTATGTTAGCTGCCTGGCCTGAGGTACAGGAACAATTAACTGAACAGCAAGCTGAAGAACAGATGCAACTACTGATGGAGTTAATTAAGTCCATCCGAAACATTCGCAGTGAAATGAATGTCATCCCCAGCCGACAGATTGATGCAGTGATGGTGGCTAACGAAACCAAAAACATGCTGGCCTTAGAGCAAGGGCAAGCCTATATTAAACATCTGGCAAATTTAGCTGAATTAACCATAGTACCCTCACTAGCAACCAAGCCTGAGCAGGCTGTTGCTGCCATGGTGAAGGGTGTGGAAATTTTCTTGCCACTTGCTGGCCTAATTGACTTGGCCAAAGAGAAAGAACGGTTAGAAAAGGAAATCGCCAAAATGGACCAGGAATT
>CAZKEO010000132.1:0-5995 GCA_964551785.1 uncultured Eubacteriales bacterium
GCACGGGATGAGTTTATTAAACAGCTGCGCCAAGACCTACTAGCGCACTATGTGAGATGCTCCTTAACCGGAACAGCTACCTGACCTGGGTCGCTTGTGATAGCCAGCTTTAGTAGACCCAAGAATGGCCCGAAGAAAAAATTGGCTAAGCTTTTCTCAGTGGTCGGCGGGAGGCGGGGAGATCCGCTGGGGGCCTTGTGAGCCAGCTTCAGAGGCCAAAAGTTGACCCGAAACTCTTGCTGCAAACTAACACACAAAACAAAAGCAGCCCTCGCGAGCTGCTTGATAGCGTTTATCCAGTATTAGGTCCCAGTATTAGTTGGTTGAGTAGTGGTCGGTTTATTATCATATGTTACGACCGGTTTTACTTCCTGTTTCACAAAGTTGGGAATGTTCTTTTGACCTTCCACCTTGGTACCCTCTGGCTCTAGCTTGTTAAATTCAGCTCTTAACAGGATAATGTCTACTCGGCGGTTCTGCCCGCGGTGTGCTACTGTGTCGTTTGGATGAAGATTACGGTACTCGCCATAGCCCACGGCGGATAGCCTGCTCGGGCCAATCCCAACATCACTGATCATAAACTTAAGGACATTAGTAGCTCGCGCTGTTGACAACTCCCAGTTCGAAGGGAACTGCGCAGTATTAATCGGGATATTGTCAGTATGGCCTTCCACCCTAATCGTATTGGAAAAACCCTTCAGTGCTGTACCAAGCTTCACTAAGACACCTTTATATTGATTTGCAATTACGGCTGAGCCAGAAACAAAAAGCATTGGCTCTTTAATACTGATTACCAAGCCTCTTTCTTCTTCATGGACCTCAACCTTGGCTTCCAGCTTATTCTCTTTAATAAACTTATTTAAGGATTCTCTAGCCTTAGCCATGGCCTGTGCTTCCTGTCCTTTACCCGGGACAATCGCAGATCCAGGGCTTTCGCCGATAATTTTTCCAGATTTATCACCTACCAGAGCTTCCGACAGAGAGGCAGCCACTTGGGCTAATTTTTGTTTATCCACATTACTAATAGTGTACATCAGGATGAAGAAAATCATCAGCAAAGTAATCAAGTCCGCATAAGTTAACAGCCAGCGTTCGTGGTTCCCGGCGTGTTCTTCCTCGTGCTTAAGCTTCATAAAACTACACCTCGCCTTGTCCGCTAGTCTTCCGTAATGCAGGTGATAGGAAGGCTCTTAATTTATCACGCACAGTTGCCGGGTTTTCGCCAGCCTGTAAGGATAGGACCCCTTCCAAGATAATGGCTTTTTCCAAGGCTTCCTGTTTATTGCGCAACTTTAATTTAGCAGATAGAGGCAGATATAAGATGTTAGCCAAGCCAACCCCATACAGAGTTGCAATAAAGGCTACTGCAATCGCTCCCCCTAACTCATCAGGTTTTGAAAGGTTACTCAATACGTTAACCAAGCCCATAACTGTACCAATAATCCCCATAGTCGGGGAAAAACCACCAGCCTGTTCAAAAATTCCTGCACCTATTTTATGCCGCTGGTCTTCAAAGGCCATTTCCGTTTCTAAAATATCCTTAACCAAGGCTGGATCAGTACCATCCACCACCAACTGTACCCCTTGCTGTAAAAAATGATTGTCAATGTTGGTTAGCTCCTGTTCCAAACTTAATAAACCTTCCCGGCGAGCTTTTTCAGCAAAACTAACAATGGTATTTATCGTTTCAAATACACTACTTTTGCGTTCAGTAAACGCTATTTTCAACAGCTTTGGGACGGTTTTAATATCCTCCATTGAGAAACAAACCATTACTGCTCCTATGGTTCCTCCAACCACAATTACAGCAGCAACCCCAGACGCCAAAGCAAGTAGATTTCCACCCTCTAATATAACACCCAAACATAATGCAACTAAAGCTATAATAATACCCAATACGGTCGCTAAATCCATCCACCTACACCCACTTTCCAACTTATTAAAAAAATCAAGAAAGACAAACGTACTCTCTTCTTAATATTCGAAAAAACCCCGCAATATCTTTAGGTGTAAATTGACCATTATTCTCCATTGTTCGACAGTTCGGCGCGATAGCTTATTCTTGCTTTCAAATACGCCTTATTTCATTTTTCAAAGTAAAAAGGTATGGGCTATTACCAACGGGTTCAGTTTTGAGGTACTTGCCTAACAATTCGCATTATAGTTCATGGGTAAAATCACATAAGAAAAAGCAGTGATGTTTGATTTCACTGCTTTTTCTTATGTGATTCTTTAAGAAGCCTATCAAAGTCGCTTTCGAACAACCTGTCCTGCACAATTCTGTACTTTTCGAACTCGCTTTCTGCAAAGGCTTTTGCAACTGCTGCAGTAACTTTTCCTGAATTATGGAGAAGTTCGTGTTCATTGAATTGCAATCATATCTGGAGTAAGCCAAACATTTTCGTCAACAACCATCACTTCAATTGCTTCTTCACCTGTTTGCGAAGTGAAAATTAAGAACTCTGCTGTGCTATTCCGTATTTGAAGCTTAGAAACCAAACTGCCCCTACTTGAAATAGATTATTTCCTTGATGGAGTACTGCCAGGTTCGGCGTTGGACTTGCAGCGTAAAAACATTAGGGCCTGATAACTTCCGCCCCGGATTCACGGTAGAATTCACACCGGAATTCGCACTGTTCATAAATTTATGACACCCCGGAAACGTTCTGCGGTTTCGGGTAATTTTTTCTATATCTATACTACGAAAAGTAGCTTTGAGCCCTAATGTACCAATAAAAATAGAAAGCGCGAATTTCTACGTGAAATCGCACTCCCAGAATGACTATTTTTGCCTACAAGTACCTCAAAACTGAACCCGTTGGCCTATTACCATACCTTTTTAGCAAATATTTTTTTGAGCCTTTCGCAAAAACCAATCCTTCAGACAGGTTTTATGTTAGGCATTCAGTTTAGTCTTAGCTACTTCTACGATTTGGCCAAACGCCTGAGCGTCACTAACAGCCAAGTCGGCTAACATTTTGCGGTTAACCTCAACTCCGGCTTTTTTCAAACCGTTAATTAAGGTACTATAGGAAAGGCCGTTGAGCCTAGCTGCAGCATTAATCCGGGCAATCCATAATTTCCGGAATTCACTTTTACGGTTTTTACGATCATTATAAGCATAAGTAAAGGATTTCAGAAGCTGTTGGTTAGCAACGCGATACAGCTTGCTTCTAGCACCTCTGTAGCCTTTAGCTAATTTTAATACTTTCTTATGCCTTTTATGTTGTGTTAATCCATTCTTGACCCGTGGCATAGTTAAACCTCCTTAAAGTCTAATCTGCACTGTACGATTACAGGTGCAGCTAGTTTTCAATTTTATATTAGTATGGTAGTAAAACGCGTAGTCTTGGAGCGTCGGCAGCGCTAACCATTCCGGCTTTACGCAAATTACGCTTCCGCTTAGGGGATTTTTTCTCTAGAATGTGACTTTTATTGGCAGTCATCTTCTTGAATTTACCTGATCCTGTTTTCTTAAATCTTTTGGCAGCGCCACGGTGTGATTTCATTTTTGGCATAGTGATGTCCTCCTCTCTATTCTTGCAGCTGGTTTTGCTTAGGTGATAAAATCATAATCATGTTTTTACCCTCAACCTTAGGATGGCGTTCAATAATAGCAATATCCTTAATCAGTTCAGCCAAACGATCTAGGAGAACTCTGCCTAGTTCAGTATGGGTGATTTCTCTACCCCTGAACATGATAGTTGCTTTTACTTTATCTCCCTCTTTTAAGAAGCGGATAACATTTTTGGATTTCGTTTCGAAATCATGATCTTCGATATTAGGCCGCATTTTGATTTCTTTAATACTAACGATATTTTGTTTTTTCTTGGCCTCTTTTTCGCGTTTGCTTTGCTCATATTTGTATTTTCCAATATCCATGATACGGCAAACCGGTGGCTTGGCATTAGGTGCCACCTCAACCAGATCTAATTGTTGCTCCATGGCTTGCTGTAAAGCATCGCGAAGCGTCATGATTCCCAACTGATCTCCAGTGCCACTAACTACCCGGACTTCTCTGGCTCTGATTTCGTCATTGATACGCAAATCTTTGCTAATAACCCGTCACCTCCAAATAACTTTTTTAAACAAATAAGCAGGTGGTAATGTATACCACCCGCTGATAAACCAAGTTAAAAGCCCTGCTGTCAAGCAGGCAATTGGTTAGATGACCTCACCAGCAACCTTGGCGCTGTAAGGTGAGAAGCGGATGGCTTCTTCTTTGCTACTATGTTTATTCAATTACCTTGATAGTATACCATGTCATTAGCAAGCCGTCAAGAAAATATCTTGATAGCACTAAAAACATTTCAAAACTTGACCGACCAATGCAACTTAACGTTTAGCAAAGAATTATTGCACCTTGTCCGCAATCTCCTGCACTACCTGTTCAATAAAGGCTTCCACTTCCATGGAACCTAGGTCACCAGTGCCCCGCTTGCGGACAGCTACCGTGCCATTTTCCACTTCTTTATCACCCAGTATCAGCATGTAAGGAAGCTTCTGAACCTGAGCCTCGCGGATTTTGTAACCTATTTTCTCATTGCGAGTATCAGTTTCTACTCGGATTCCAGCTGCTTCTAACTTGGTTTGGAGCACTTGGGCATACTCGGCTGCCCGATCAGTAACTGTCAGTAAACTAACCTGCACAGGGGCCAGCCAGATGGGAAAAGCGCCCGCAAAATGCTCTGTCAGGATGCCGATAAAGCGTTCGATACTGCCAAAGATTACTCGGTGAATCATGACCGGCCGATGTTTTTGGCCATCCTCACCAACATAGGTTAAGTCAAATTTTTCAGGCATTTGGAAATCTAATTGGATAGTTCCACACTGCCAAGTTCGGCCTAAGCAATCCCGCAGATGGAAGTCAATCTTAGGACCATAGAAGGCACCATCACCAGGGTTAATTTTATAGGGCATCCCCTTGGCATCTAAGGCTTCTTTCAAGGCATTAGTGGCCATTTCCCAGATTTCATCAGAACCCATGGCTTTCTCAGGCTTAGTGGATAATTCGACGTGATATTCAAAACCAAAGATGGAATAAAACTTGTCAATTAAGTTAATAACCCCGATAATTTCCTCTTTGATTTGACTGGGCAACATGAAAATATGGGCATCATCTTGGGTAAAGCAACGTACCCTCATCAAGCCATGGAGTGCTCCGGAAAGCTCGTGCCGGTGCACCAGACCTAGTTCACCCATGCGAATTGGTAGCTCACGGTAACTGTGCAAGCCAGACTTATAAACTAACATCCCCCCAGGACAGTTCATAGGTTTGACGGAAAAATCCTGGTCATCTATTTTGGTGAAGTACATATTTTCCTTATAATGCTGCCAGTGGCCAGACTGCTCCCAGAGTGAGCGGTTTAGAATAATTGGGCTTTTGATTTCCTGATAGCCCGCCTTACGATGCTCGATCCGCCAAAAATTCTCCAACTCATTTCGTAAAATCATCCCCTTTGGTAGAAAGAAAGGGAACCCAGGGCCTTCTTCCATAATGGCAAACAAGCCTAGCTCTTGACCCAGCTTGCGATGGTCACGGCGTTTAGCTTCCTCAAGGCGGAAAAGGTATTGCTCTAGTTCAGCCTTATCGAAAAAAGCTGTTCCATAAGCCCGTTGCAGCATTTTATTTTTTTCACTGCCACGCCAATAGGCCCCTGCTAAGCTCATCAGTTTAATGGCCTTGAGCTTGCCTGTACCGGGCAGGTGGGGACCAGCACACAAATCCACAAAATTTCCCTGCTTGTACAACGAAATTACGGCATCCTCGGGCAAATCATTAATCAGCTCTTCCTTGTAAATCTCGCCCCGCTCCCGGAAAATCCGCAAAGCCTCTTCCCGACTGACCTCTTCTCGAGCAAAGGGGAGATTTTCTTTGATGATTTTCTCCATCTCAGCCTGGATTTTCGCTAAGTCTTCCGGAACAAAGGTATGTGGTGAATCAAAATCGTAGTAATAACCCTCCGCAATTGCCGGACCAATCCCAAACTTAGTG
>CAZKEO010000133.1:0-5978 GCA_964551785.1 uncultured Eubacteriales bacterium
TCCTTGGCTTTGTCAGCAGCCATTAAAATCAACGCTGCGCCAGCATCATTCAGGCCAGAAGCATTTCCAGCAGTAACAGTACCGTCCTTTTTAAAGGCTGGCTTTAGTTTTGCTAAGCTTTCCATAGTGGTGTTAGCACTGGGATGCTCATCAGTATCAAAAACAGCTGGTCCCTTTTTACTCTTGAGCTCAACTGGCACAATTTCATCTTTGAATTTGCCATCTTTAATGGCCTGTACAGCACGCTGTTGACTTAATAGAGCCAACTCGTCTTGCTCCTGACGAGAGATATTATACTGTTCAGCCAAGTTTTCTGCTGTAATACCCATGTGATAGTTGTTAAACGCATCGGTTAAACCATCATTCATCATAGGGTCGATTAGGTCAGCATTACCCATCCGGTAACCAGTCCGAGCCTTCGCCAACAGATAAGGGATATTGGACATGCTCTCACAGCCAACTGCTGCACCAATATCAATTTTGCCTAACATAATCTGCTGTGAAATAATCTCAGTAGCCCGCATCGAAGAGGGACAAAGTTGGTTGATGGTACAAGCCACTGTTTCTACTGGACAGCCTGCGCCCAAAGCGACCTGGCGACCAACATTACCCTTGTTACCAGCCTGGATAACGTTACCAGCAATAACCTCTTCCAATTGAGCAGGTTCCATGCCAGCCTTACTTAAAGCAGCTTTCAGGGCAATAATCCCTAATTCCACTGCGGTAAAATCCTTTAAGCTACCCAGATAATCAGCTATTGGAGTTCTTACTCCACTTACAATTACAACTTCACGCATTTCGCTCGCTCCTTTTTGCTTTAGAATTATTTAGAGTAATCGTAAAACCCTTTGCCTGTCTTCATTCCTAAGTGACCAGCTCGTACCATCTTTTTCATTAAAATAGCCGGACGGTATTTATCATCATTAAATTCCTTACAGAATACTTCCATGACCGCTAAAACTATGTCAATGCCAATTAAATCAGCTAGTGCTAATGGTCCCATTGGCATATTCGCACCAAGTTTCATCGCTGTATCTATATCTGCAGCAGTTCCAACACCTTCCTGGAGGGTCATTACTGCTTCATTAATCATTGGAACTAAAATTCGGTTGACAATAAAGCCAGGCGCTTCTTGCGCATTGATCGGCACTTTGCCAAGCTGTTTGCTGAATTCGGTAATGGCAGCGACTGTTTCAGCTGAAGTAACCAGTCCAGGAATTACTTCTACTAACTTCATCATTCCCACTGGATTGAAAAAGTGCATCCCGACAACTTTATCTGGCCGTTTAGTTGCTGCCGCAACTTCAGTAATCGGCAATGATGAAGTATTACTTGCTAGGATAGTATGGGGCGGACAAAGCTGATCGAGCTCTGCGTAAACTTTCTTTTTAATATCCATATTCTCCAAGATTGCTTCAATCACGACATCGACTTCGCTTAATTGTGCAAAACCAACTACACCACTAACCCGACTTAAAACCGCCTCTTTATCCTCTGCAGCCATTTTACCTTTTTCGACAGCCTTTTGGAGTGTTTTGGTAATAGCTTTGATGCCGCGATCTACCAAAGTTTCATTTATATCTACTAGATATACAGCAAATCCTGCCTGGGCAGCTACTTGTGCAATACCAGCTCCCATTGTGCCAGCCCCTAAAACACCAATCTTTTTAATCTCCACGCCTCTTCCTCCTCATATCTTGATAACCCTGTCCCTCTTCTAAAAAAGCTAAATGTATCACCCCTTTTCTATCCTTAAAGTAAATAATTATGCAATAGACATGCCAACATTTTTTTAATTTATCAAAATTTTCTAAATACTGAGAATTAGGCTAATAATCGGGATCTCCACAGTTTTGTGTCTTTAAGGCTACACCCACAGAAAATCGCAAAACCACCAAAGTGTCTATATTTCAAGACACCTTGATGGTTTTTTTTAATCGCAAGTGCTATTCCTCTAGATTTGTACATGTCTGCACAAAGAGACACCAATGTCTGGGATTGTTGCTTTTTTGCTACACTTTTTAAGCTATTCTAGTACAAGCAGGCTTAGTTTTGTAAATATTTTTCATTTACTTCTTCCGCAATTTTATGTTTGGTCATCTTCTTATATAAAATAGAGCGATGGATTCCTAGAGCCTTTGATGCCTGTACTCGATTGCCTTTAGCAGCATGCAGGGCACTGATGATTGCTTCCCGTTCTGCCTCGGATAATACTTGCCCTAAGGTTTTCAGTTCCGGTTCAGTGATATCGTCCCCAACTGCTCGCCTTAATTGGATGGGTAAATGCTCTGGATAAATTATATAATCATCAGATATGTTCATCGCCCGTTCTAAAACGTTTTCCAATTCGCGAATATTACCAGGCCAAGAATGTTTTTGTAGAATTTGCATGGTTTCCGGGGCTACCCCACTCACAGCAGTGCCCATATTGTGGTTTAGACGTTTTATTAAGTAGTCGGTTAAGGGCTCAATATCTTCTAGACGTTCTTTAAGTAAGGGTAATTCTAAAACAACCACATTGAGACGGTAAAATAAATCAGATCTAAACTGGTTATCATCTACCATTTGTTGTAGATCACGATTGGTGGCAGCTATA
This sequence comes from uncultured Eubacteriales bacterium, assembly GCA_964551785.1. Lineage (GTDB taxonomy): Bacteria > Bacillota > Carboxydocellales > JAJZTU01 > CAZKEO01. Next base: position 2,597 of record CAZKEO010000133.1, read on the forward strand.
ATGCGGACATTAATCTTAATTGATTCTGTTCCCCCAACCCGTTCGATTTCCCTTTCTTGGATGACTCTTAACAATTTAGCTTGCATGGTTAAACTCATATCACCAATTTCATCCAAAAAAATAGTCCCATTATTAGCAATTTCAAATTTTCCGGGTTTTCCACCTTTACGGGCACCAGTAAAGGCACCTTCCTCATAGCCAAAAAGTTCTGATTCCAATAGGTTCTCTGGGATAGCAGCACAATTAATTTTAATGAAGGGACCTTTTTTACGGACACTGGCATTATGAATAGCTTGTGCAAAAACCTCTTTACCAGTTCCACTCCCACCCGTTATCAGGACATTAGAGGAAGTCCGCGAGGCCTGTCCGGCAATAATTTTGGCTGCTTTGATGGCATAGCTTTCACCAATAATATGGTCAAAGGTGTATTCAGAACTGTGTACCTTACATAATTCTTCTCTGTAATAATCCAAATCACTCTCTAAACGCATTATCTTTTTGGCAAAAACCATGGCGAAGCTCATGTCTTGAAAAATACTTTTCCCGATCGCCCCAACAATTTTGCCATCTTTTCTAATCGGTACTCGCATAACTACCAGTTCCCGATCGCCAATCTTCCACAGGTCACCTATTCGCGCAACACCAGTCCTAATGGTTTCTGGTAATTGGGACTGGGGAGTAATCTCCAAAATATGTTTCCCTAGCACATCTTCCAAGCTTAGACCTAGACCATCTAAATAGAATTTATTCATCATAACAATTCGAGCATTTTCGTCTACAACCACTAAGTCCTCATAGGGTGTTTCTACTACAGCCTCAAGGGCATCCTTGATCTTCTTAGTGTTGGTCAGTTCTTCAGAAACGTTTTCCAAATCGGTAATGTCTTGAAAAACTGCCACAGCCCCAATAATTTTGTTGTTAATAATTACGGGTGTACGATTAGTTACTACTAAGCGATCACCTACCCTTTGCCGACACGACAGCTTGGGTTTACCAGTGCGCGCGACACTGGGAAGCTCTGATTCTGGCAGGATAGAGTAGATGTGTTTTCCCAATACGTCCTCAGCTTGACAGCCAAATAATTCTTCAGCTGTTTGGTTGAGAAAAACAATCTTGCCTAGCACATTTATCACAAGCACGCCATTATATACTGATTCCAAAACTTTACCAAAAATCCGGTCTAGCTTGGCGATCTCATTCCAGACAGGTTTGAATAAATCATTTAAGATGATGGCACCCAAAAACTTCCGATCTTGATCAACTATCAGTACTTCTTGAACACCTTGATCTAAAATTATATCTAGCGAAAAGTCTGCAGCATCATCTTCAGCAATGGTGAGCTGTTGCTCTCTGGCTAAATCCATAACCGGGGTCAAAACAACGAAATTAATACGAAGGGGCTCCAAAAGGTCAATACCACGCAAAACACCCAATAGTTGTTTGGCTTCATCTATAATTACCACGAATAGAATCCCGGTCTTACGAAAGAACAAGACCGCATCATCTAAAGTGCAATCTGCTTGTAAACAAGGGAAATTTCGATTTGCAAGAGCTCGCAGACCTAGTCGTTTTAGAAATAGCCTCGTCAGCACAAAATCGTCCATCTTCATCCCCTTTTCATTCAGACCGTCACTTTATCTTTATTATATCTTAAAATACTAGTTTACCGCATATATTCTTTTAAATATCGGAGATACCTTCCTGAAAATTAAGATAATTTCGAAAAAAGGAGTTGCCACCATGGCTAATGAACAGGAACACAGAAAGCTGTCACCTGGTGATGCCGAAATTACCCTGAAATTTTTCAAGGATCAACTACAGGACACCGTGAACTTTTTGAATACATTAACTACTGTTTACTATAATATGTCCCTCACGGCTAACCAACTTAATAGCAACGCCTTTGCTCATCGTAGTGAGGTTGATGATGCCGTTGATCGCACAGTAGATATTGGTCATGCGCTCGATAAACTAATTAAGCAAACAGAGTTACTCCTACGTGAATATCAGGCAGCCCTGTTGGTGGACCAGGTTGTTTTTGTTGAGCAAATCAAGAAGGGGGAATTTTAGGTAGTGGGCTTTTTTCTAGTATATAATCTGTTCGGTCTAAAAAGATAGGCATTTTACGAATCACCAGTAATTAGCTATCCTCATAACATAAACTATAGCAGTTCATAGACAATATATCGTCGTGCCCAAAATGAAAGAGGAGGAAAGCTCATGAAAAAGAAGCATCATCCACAACAGGATTCCTCATGTTGTTCGATGGCAATGGCTTCCACTTGTACATTGGCAGCTATGACTTCCATGTATTCAATGAAGAAAATGTGCCATATGTGTCGCCCCATGCCACATAAGTGCCTACCTGGTCCAATGGGACCTTGTGGTCCAATGGGTCCCTGCGGTCCTGAAGGCCCTTGCGGCCCAATGGGCCCTTGCGGTGTTGAAGGCCCTTGTGGTCCAATGGGTCCTGCCGGTCCTGCTGGCCCGATGGGTCCGATGGGTCCAATGGGGCCAATGGGTGCTACTGGATCTGCTGGCCTAATGGGTCCGGCTGGTCCTAAGGGCGAAACCGGTCCTGCTGGTCCAATGGGTCTGATGGGTGCTACTGGACCTGCTGGCCCTGCAGGCCCAATGGGTCCGATGGGTCCAATGGGGCCAATGGGGCCAATGGGTCCGATGCCTTCCCTACCTCCAAAGGGTTAAAGCTTGCCAACTTAAAGATCATTCAAGGGGTGGTGCACTTTGCATCACCCCTGCTTGTTACGGTAGCTATCTCACCTACTTTTCAAATAGTGGCGTGCCTAGCAGGAAATAAAATAGCAATATAGAATATTCTTTAGGGTAATTAGGATATTTTACCTTTTGGAGGTTTTCATGCTAGCATGGTTCAATAACTATTTTTTGAAAAGTAGTACCCCGATTCCTAACAATTCACCAGAGCGAGCTCAGGGTGGTCTTATTACTCTGCGTCAGGTAGTAAAAACCTTTGCTACCGCAGCTGGTGATTTTACGGCCTTAAAAGGAGTTAATTTAAAGGTCGACACAGGTGAATTTGTGGCTGTGGTAGGTAAATCAGGCAGTGGAAAATCCACCCTAATCAACATGATTACCGGAATTGACCGGCCGACTTCAGGTGAAGTTATAGTAGGTGGCACTGCTGTTCAGACCTTAACTGAGGGAGAAATCGCACAGTGGCGCGGACGCCAAATCGGTGTTATCTTTCAGTTTTTTCAGTTGCTCCCGATGTTATCTGTTTTAGAAAATGTGATGTTACCGATGGACTTTTGTAATATGTATTTAAGTAAGGAACGCCCGGAGCCAGCTTTACATTTATTAGAACAAGTGGGGATGGCTGATCAGGCTCACAAGCTTCCAACGG
>CAZKEO010000134.1:0-5935 GCA_964551785.1 uncultured Eubacteriales bacterium
TACCCTGAAGTAACAACCGTTGTACCTTGCGGTATATCTGTATTATAGACCATAACAGTTGCACTTCTAATGCCTAAAGTAAAGTTAATCAACTTGGTGTTACTTATGACCGTTTCAGAACTTAAACTCCAGCCATTAGCTGTCATTGTGGAAACATAATAATCTCTGATTGCCTGAACAGTTACATCTGTCCGACGGTTGGTAAATATTCTTTTAGCATTAGTTTGGTAGGTTTGATCAAACCAAGGCTCGTTTAGCCAAATCGTGGCATCTTGTGGTGGAGTAAAATTATACCCGTTGTAAAGCGGAATGTCGACTGGTATCTCCTCGCTAAAGTTAAAACTATGGCCACTCTGGTGACACGCTGTACAGTTGATATTCCCGAGAGTAATCGCATATAACACGTTTGATTTCTCGCTGAAGTGACAGGTACTGCAAGTTAGTGTGCTTTTCTGGGTCTTAGGATTATTCATATGTTCTGTAATTAAATTTGCTTGATGGCAAGTACCGCACTTATCATCAATCGTATTCCCTTGGTGTGGAGCTAAATGACCAATATCCGAGTGACAAGCATCACATTTGCTATTCTTATCAGCAATCGCCTTGATTACGTTAGACTGGCTACTTTTATGACAAGTGATGCAAGCATAAGCAACACCGGCTTGATTTGTTCGAGCTTCGTGTTCAGTAACCAAGTCTGTCTTATGGCACTGGGAACAGTAATCTGGTTGACTTGAGGTAAATACCGTACGATGTTTCTCGGCAGCATCGGTATGTCCTGCTTTATCGTATGTATGGCAATTCCGGCATAATTGTTTAGAATCGGGTTTGGCTGTTACTGGACGATATGGTTGAGTAAATTGACCATGACAGTAAGCGGTTGCACAAGAATTATTGAAATAAGCCATTCCCCCAAAAACTCCGGAGGTCATCCAGGTATTAACCCTAGGATACTTGGTATTACCATGTTTATCATGTGGTATAGTTTGGTGACAAGCATTACATGCGATTGAAATATGACAACTTGCACATGATGCTGCCCTGGGATCTGGCTGACTGTGATAAACATGCAGACTGTCAGTGTTTACCTTATCCGGGTCTTGTAAAAAAATAGCAACATTTTTACCACTAACAGGGTCAGTATAATATTTACCAACTAGAGAAGCGGTATTGTAATTGCGGGTATGTAACCCCTTGGAATGACACTGGTAGCAACGTGTCCTGTCCACTGTGGGAACACTGGGAGCGTTAAAATCGCTGACAATCTTTTCATGACATAACGAGCAATCTTGCGAACTTGATGATGCGATACTAATTGCAGGAGCAGCAACGACTCCACAAACAATACCTAGAAGTGGTATTAACCAACAAATAACTCGTCTCATCCACATAAGTAATCCACCACCCATTTTCGATTCTTTTACATGATGTCGAGGCTTTATGCTATTTTATGTAAATTCAAAACCTTAAATAATATCCTTAAAATTCCTTTCTCTATTATAAGCTTAATAATTCCCAGTTTCAAGTATATATTCCAAGAGATACTCAGGGAAATAACTCCGTATTACAGCTTTCCCTTTCAAAGCTAACTGTAGAGCTTTGAAAGGGAAAGCTGTAGCATTTGCTACAGCTTTATAAAATTATTAGTAAGTAACAGCTGCACGAGCTGCACCACTGGTAGTGTTGGTATTGCGTTGAGCAGCACCATGGCAATTATAGCAAACATTTCTATTGCTTAATCTTAATAGAGCTGTACCAGATTTAGAAACGTTAGCTCCAGGAAGGTTATTATAGTCTTGTCCTGTCCAAGTATTAGCTAAAGCAGTCATACTGGCTGCTGTACCATGCACTCTGTGACAGGAAATACAAAGCAGTTTATTGCCGGTTGCTAAAGGTGTACCAGTCGCGATTGAGGTCGTAACACCAACAGTTGTAGGTAATGCGATACCCATCGCGTGACGGTATCTGGTATCTGGCCCAGCACCCTTATCACTACCAGCGTTTTTGCCAACATCGAGTAAATCATGGCAACCACCGCACCATTTATTAAGAGTAGCGTCAGGATAACCGGTTGTCCTTAATGTACCATCAGTCATGTTACCAGTATCAAGTCCAACTGTAGCTGCATAAACATCAATGGTAATACTAACATCAACATTTGATCTAGCAGGCAAGTCATGTCTTAATAACCGAGGGTTATTTAAGACACCGCCACCAGCTGTTGAGGAATTATAACCGTGGGGATCATGGCAAGACGAGCAAGTAAAGACACCAGGAGAAAACACAGTTGCACTACCACCAGGGATTTTGTTTACTCCTGAATTCCAGGCTGCCTGACCAATCGCAACTGTTTGGACGTTATGAGCCGAGGTTGAAACCTTGAACTTTGCACCACCAACTGCACCGGGATCCATAGCAACGTCAGTTTGACCTTCAAAATCATAACTCTTGGCAAATCCACCGGTATAAGAAGGTAATACTGTCCCTACTCCCATCCAATCAGCTATAGGGGTTAAAGTATAGTCGAATTTTGCTCCACCAAGGATCGCGCCATCCTTAACATCGTAGGGAGCTCCCGGCACGGTTGTACCGTGACAACTAAAACAAAAATCTGTTTGGTTGGTGCCGGTTAACAAAAGTTTTGCTGCTTCAGCGGCGTGAGTAATGTGACATTTTGCACAGCCTGAACTGTCAGTACCAAAATCACCGTGTACTTTGGTTGCCGCCTGAGCACTCGCTGCAAGCAAGAGCATCGAGATTAGGAATACTAAAACCAAACTCTTTTTCATGTAAACTCCTCCTTTCTTAATTTGTTTTATTTTATTATTAATCATCATCATTATTTCATTTTCACCTCCTTTCAGAAAACACTTTAATATTTTCATTATAAATATTTATTGGCCATATACCATGATCCGGGAATGGGAGATATCATTAACATAAACCTTGCCAAGATCGTCGACCGCAATCCCACCTGGGACACCCATGTTAATCCCATCGTTGTCAGCAACATCTACTATATTAATATTTTTAAGTTCTGCTCCTGGCTCAAAAACTCTTACTGCTCGCCCGAGGGCACTACCAACAAAGAGCCTGTCTTTGGTGGCTTCAATGGAGTAGGGATAGCCTAATTCAGCATCTTTAATTTTCACCAGTTTTAAGGGCCCTTTGTCATTATCAGTATACTGCAGGCGGTTATTCAGCGAGTCTGCAACATAAATTCTGTTACCCATGACAGTTAATTCCTGAGGCAGGTTCAAATTTCCTTCTTTATCCCCTTTACCAGCATGAATTTTTGCAACTATTTTGCCAGTCTGATCTAGAAAAATCAGTCCCGGCCCAGCAAAATCTAGAGCAACATACTTATCTTGGTATCTTTTGAAGGCAACTGGCATCGGTACCATTTTCTCACCAAAATAACCAACCAAGGTACCATCTAAGGTGTATTCAACAATATTTCTTAAGCGATAATCTACTACAAATACCCGATCATTGTCTACCAAAACCCCAACTGGAGCATTCAGCTTGATTTTGTCATTTTTGGCGTTACCAAAGCTAAACAAGGGCTCACCATTGAGATCAAAGACCACAACCCGCTGATTCGCAGTGTCAGCAACCCAAATCCTTTTGTTGCCATAAGCTACACCTTCCGGATTCCGCAGAACAAAATCACCTTTTCCGGTTAAATTATAAACAAACTTATAAGGAGCAACCGGTGCGGGCGGAACTATCATCTTAGTTGTTAATTCTACTGGATTTTGTTTCAGGTAAAAGAAATAACCAAAAGTAACTACTACTAATAGAGATACTACCAGAATTAAATTTATCAAGGTAGGTATTGACATTTTTTTCTGAAAAATATTAATAGCCACGATCATCCTCCTAGCTTATTTGATTTGCTGCTTCAATTCGAGAGCCTCTTTATAATCTGGCACCATTTTCAAAGCCTTTTCACTTGATGCTAAGGCGTTCTGCTTATCACCTTTAGCTAAGTAGATTTTGGCTTCTTCCAGATACAAATCTGCCGCAGAAGGCATGATCTTTAAAACCATTTTTATTTCCTCAAGCGCTTGGTCATATTGTTTGTTGTTTGCTAACAGTTGCGCATGGAGTATGCGAGCAGCAGTGTATAATGGCTTCACTTTAATTACCTTTTCGATTTCAACAATCGCTTTTGCTGGATTTCCCTCTTGCCTCAGCATTAAGGCATCCCTGTACATAATATCAGGTGACTTCGCTAAAGTCTTTTTCAACTCATCTAGCACTTTTCTGGCTTCCTTATGTTGACCCAAGCCAAAATAACGGTCAAAGAGCATAACCTTAACATTCTCATTCTTCGGATTACTCTTTGCCACTTTTTGCAGTGTCTCAAGCTGGCGTTGGTACATGGATGTAGTATCATGCTTATCCCAATAAAAGCTGGTTCCGATAATATATCCCACTCCACTTAAGGCAATAAGTACGACCAGCAAAATCCCGATTGCCCCAAATATGGTAACTCCCTTTTCTGTGGTAGTCTGTGACATCAATGCTTCCACCCCTAGTTTGTTAATATTTACAGAGTTTTGATTTTAGTTTAAAGTATTACCTCTTTGGCACTTGAGTTTTAATAGTCTTTGGTTTCGGTTCATTCTTGGGTTCAATTACTTTATGAACGCTGAAATACTTGGAATCCTTAATCTTCTTCCCATGGCACTTAATACAAAGTGCATCATTTGGCAGCAGTGTAAACTGCTTATACTCAGTACCATGAGGTCCATGACAGCCCGTACACCACAAGTCTCCACCGTGCCACGGATCCTTAATGTTCTTACCTACCGGGTGAGTAATTCTGGCTTTGGTAACTTTCCCATGACATTCCCCACAGACCTCTAATTGGCTGCCAGGTAATAATGGCTTAATTGGAGCACTGTGTGGAACATGACAATTTAAGCAGGAACCTTTACCCCCTTTACCATTAGCTTCGGTAGCATGGGCTAACTTTTCATAACTTTCTTCTAAGCCTAGATGACAGATGTAACATAACTGATTCCCTTCCGCCCTTGTCATCTTCTTACCAGGACCGGAATGAGGATCATGACAGCCGTAACACTCTAACAAACCATTACCAACCGGATGCTTGGAAGGTGCATTAAAGATTTTACGGTATTGTGGATGACACATATAGCACAATTCCGTTTGCGGCCTCAGGGTCATTGCCTCGTTAGTAGAGGCATGTGCAAAATGACAATCTGAACACTTTCCTTCTACAAAAGGCTCATGTTGGTAGCCAACTTTACTTTCTTTTACTTTATCTACATGGCAGTGGAAGCATAACTTATCCTTTGGTAGAATTAGAATCTTCTCACCACTAGTAGCATGGGGACCATGACAATCGGTACATTTACCCTCGCCAAAGGGTTTATGTTGGACGGGCAAATTCCTTTCTGCTAAACGATCATAATGGCAGGAATAACATAGTTTATCTCCAGGTAAAACTGTTAAGCCCTTACCTACAGAAGCGTGGGGGGTATGACAATCACTGCAGTAGCCCTTTTTAAAAGGGGCATGTTGATAGGGCAACCCTGCAAACTTCATACTCATGGTATGACAAGACTCACAAAGCATCTTTTGCTCGACTCGTAGCATTTTGGGTGAATCCGAGGCATGGGGATCATGACAGTCGGTACATCTGCCCTTAGCAAACGGTTTGTGCTGCACTGGCATCTGCATTTCGCCTTTGCGGTCATAATGACAACTCGAACAAAGTTTATCTATTTGTACTACAAACTCGTATTTACCAGTACCTAGCGTATGGGCTACATGACAATCAGTACATTGCCACTTGGCAAATGGCGCATGCTGATAGCGCTTTTTAAAATCAGTACTTTTGTCAGAATTACAGGTACCACAAACCTTCTTATCTCCACACTCAGGTAGATTTCCTGGTTTTTTT